>JAJFBO010000063.1 GCA_020697025.1 Burkholderiales bacterium | reverse complement strand
CGAGTCTCGCCACTTAGCTTATCTAATACTAGTTCCTCAACTTTACCTAATTTTTCTTTGTCCAAGCCAAGGACTGTTTTACCAATTACATCAGCTGTACGTACTACTTGATTAGAATGTTCTTGCATTTTATTGCCTCCTAAAAATTATAAAAATTTAGCTATTAACCAGCCAGTTAGAAATGCTGAAGCTACGGCAGCATAAGGCTTTGATTTGATAAGATCCTTAGCATCATTGTTTGCATCAGATGCCTTATCACATACAGTACTAGCGAGCTCTCCACTCTTATCTACAACTTTTGTTGCACTTTGCTTTAACATTGCCATAATATCAGAAAGCTGCTCTTTTATAGAATGGGCGTCATTGTTATATTGATTTATATCAGACATAATAGTGCTCCTTAAAATACATTAATGTCAATTAATAGATTAGCGTTTAACTTATTCTATTAGTTACTTAATTAAAAAATTTAAAATTATTTACTGAACTTTCAACACCAATAATAGCTTATCAATTATTTTAGATACGCCAACTACTGGTATTGAAATATTTTATTTTAGCTCTTTCTAAATTATTTTTAACCTTTTGGTGGAACTAAAGCACTATTTACACGAATAACATAGATCTGGCCCTCTTCAATCCCTTTTACAGGATTACAAGAAGTTGGTTCTGCAACTTCACCTAAAGTAAATGTACCTCTATTATGGTCAAATTCTTTTTTATTAGTATATAGTGATTTCCAAACAATTTTACAAGTAACTCCATCATTAGTGTACATACCACTAACAATTGCTCCCTTTTTAATAAGGACTTGATTTCTTTCACCTAAGACTCTGGCATCAACCTTAAAAGTTGTCTGCTGCTCAATTATCTGAGCGTTTTTTGGTGCTGGTAAATCTTCTTGTGCAACTGCCTGAATCATTGCATACGGCGGTAAAGCCTTAACATCAACACTTAATTTTTGTGGTGTTGGAAGGTTCTCACTACTACATGCAGCTAATGCAGCAACTAATACACTAAGTTTTACTAAAGTTTTCATAAACGTGCTCCTTAAAAAAATTAAAATTATTAAACTGTATAATGTTCGCGTTTTTTCATACCACTGCAAGCTGCAGCTATCATACTTGCTATAGCACTTACAATAAGTGCGGCAAATAGGACTAAAGCTCCTGCTCCTAATTTACCAGCAGCGTCTTCAGCCATTTTTGGCATATCTGCTTGATTTTGGCCATTACTAGCAGCATCAGAAGCTGTCATTGCCGACATATTATTATTGGCTATTTGTGTCATTTTAGATGTAGCCAAAGGGTTATGTCCCATTGCACTGGCAGCTCCGCCTAATAATGCTCCAGCTCCAGCGGCAGTAATTGCAATTGTTAATATCATTGCAAGACTCCAGGATACTAAACCATGACATGCTTTTTCAAGCTTGCATATAGTATGAGAAAATTTGCCAGCTAACCATCCGCAAACTAAAGCTGATAGAATACCGGTAACAAATAACCATGCAACTGCTCCCATACCTACTTGCGACAGATCTGTATTACCAGAACTAGAAGCAGCAAGCCCCAACCCAAGGCCTAAAAAATTAAGCACTGTAGCACACATAATGCTAACTAATGCGCCCCCTATAATTCCGCCCCATACAACTGTGTGTGTTTCCATATTTAATGTCCCTACATGGCCATTAATACGGCTATTATTAATATTATCTCTTAAATTTTCCATATTATGTTCTCCTCTCAATATTTTAAATTTTAAAGTCAAAAAGCAGCATTGCTTTTCATTGCAGTATGTATAATAGCACTATATTTCCTGTTACTGCAACCCAAATAAGTAGCCCTAAAGAAAATGGGGAAAGATTTAGGTTTAAAATTTGACAAAGCTTTGATGTAATTCAAACATATTTTTTTGCTGTTTAATTTCTTCGGCAAGTAGAGTATGTGGAATGCGTTCTCCATATTGATCGGCTATACCTAGCAGGCCGGTAGGACAGTGACGCTCATCATCCCAGCCAGGATAATCAGTTACTGGATATAAACAAACCCCTTCTATTGCCACTCCTTGCAAATTTGCACTCCTTACTTCATCACAAATATAACGAATCCATTGTGGTCGCAGATCTCCTTCAATACCTGTCTCAGAAATAAATACAGGATGGTTATACCGTCTAAATACCTTGTTTAATAAATTTGCTAATGGTTCATGCTCAGGGTGAGTCCAATGAATCTTGGGTCCGGATAGATACCATTGGTTATCCGAGTAATAATTAACCCCGATAATATCAAGCAGATCTTTACGTCCGCCCAACCCGGGGCAAATATTTCCTGAAAGCATATCCCATACTTGATATTGTGCTTCATTATGCATAGCAGCTTCCGCTTTTTTTTCCAAAGATGGACTGACAATATTAATTAGAGGTTCAGCTTGTATAAATCTAGCTCTGGAATCAATTTGGCGAATTGCTTCTATTGCTGAAATAGTAGCGCATACTAATTGTTGCTTAAGCTCAAAACCACGACCTTGAACATGTGGATTAAGATATCCCACCTCGCCGCCAGCCCAGGACCAGAATGAAATTTCGTTGACTGGTGAATAAAAAGGTATTTCATCAGTTTCAGATTTAATTAATTTTGCAACAGCAACCGCAAAATTAGTGAAGCGATGAACAAATTCTGGCTTCCAGATATCAATATCATCAGGCCATCCATAGTGGCAAATGTCCCATATTACCTGCATTTTACTTTCTCTTGCAGCCCTTAGCATCGGTAAAAAACTAGACCAATCATAATACCCTGGAAAAGTCTCAATTAAATGCCAACGTATTCCATCGCGAGCAGTATTTATCCCATGTGAAATTAAAGCTAGATAATCCTCTAGCGCATGTTTATCATGAGCAGTATCTTTAATAACATCTAACCGTTTTCCATCAATTCTACGATGAGTAGAACATTCAAAACCACCATGAAAAAAACTGTTAAATAGCGGCTTTTGAACAAACATATTGATCTTCCTGATGTTGTGGCATTGGACAGTCTAAACCGTGTTTTTCAGTAGCAATCCTGTTATATGCAGCTAAGGCCTGGCCTACAACCTGATCCATATTGTAATAACGGTAACTACCCAGCCGACCAATAAAAATAACGTCAGGCGTCTCTTCTGCAAGTAATTCGTATTTTTTGTATAACTCATAATTTTCAGCTTTAGGGATTGGATAAAAAGGATCCCCTACGCTTGAAGGATATTCCCATGTTAAACTGGTTAAAGGATGACTTTGACCAGTTAAATACTTATATTCTGTAATACGCGTGTATTCTACATCTTCGGAAGGATAATTAACCACGGCTACTGGTTGATACGTTTTTGTATTAACTGTTTTATGTATAAATTTTAATGAACGGTAAGGTAATTTTCCATACTTATAATTAAAATATTCATCAATTGGCCCGGTAAAAACCAGCTTACTATATTTAATCTTATCTTTTACAGTATTAAAATCAATATCAAGCATGATGGTAATATTAGGATGATCTAGCATTTTTTCAAACATCTTGGTATAACCATCTAATGGCATGCATTGAAATTCATCAGTAAAATAACGATCATCTTCAGTTGTCCGGGTAGGTACTCTGGAAGTAACTGTCTTATCTAATTCGGAGGGATCCATTCCCCATTGCTTGCGTGTATAACCACGGAAAAATTTTTCATATAAATCTGTGCCAATTTTACTAATTACTACATCTGCTGATGTAAGTACTTTTTCCACCGGCTCTGCTTTTGAATCTAAAAATACCTGGGCCTCATCACTATTCATTTTTAGACCATATATTTTATTTAATGTAGTTAAATTAATAGGCATTGGCACAAGCAAATTGTCAACCTGTGCCAGAACTTTATGCTCATACTTTCTCCATTTGGTAAATCTGGATAAATAATCCACAATACGCCTGCTATTTGTATGAAAAATATGTGGCCCGTACTTATGAATTAATATTCCAGCTTCATCCAAGCAATCATATGCATTGCCGCCTATGTGCGGTCTGCGGTCAATTAATAAAATTTTTTTATTCAATCCGGCAGCAAGTCTTTCAGCTAACACTGCCCCTGCAAATCCAGCACCAACTATCAAATAATCATATGATGTGTTATTACCCAACATTATATAGCCTCCTTTTGCTGTTTGCCCAAAATTAAATCATACATATCATTAAATGTTTTATCCCAACTCATATCCTGTAAAATAAGATCTGCTTTTTGATAAACCTTATTTCTATTTTTACTATCCTTTAAGGCTAGTTCAATAGCATCTATAAATGCTGGCAAATTCGCCGGATCAGCAATATGGACTATTTCTGAATCTCGATAAGTAGCAATAATATCAGTAATTGTTGTTGATACAACGGGTAACCCAGCTGCAAGGTATTCAGGTGTTTTTGTAGGACTAATGAATTTTGTAGATTCATTAATCGCAAAAGGTATAAAAGCTACATCCCAACAAGATAAATAATTAGGCAATTCATCATATGACTTTTTACCTAAATAGTGTATATTTGATAACTTTGGTAATTCATTTATATCAATTTTAACTACAGGTCCAATAATAACAAAATTCCAGTCCAGGCGGCTAGTTGCCAATTTTCTTAGAAGCTCTATATCAAAACGTTCATCTATTACTCCGTAAAAACCTATACATGGCTTTTCAATTATTTTTTGGTCTTCTGGAATTGGCAATTCATTTCTTGCCTGAATAAAATGAGTAATATCTACACTACTTGGAAATAAATGAACACTCTTATGATATACACGCTTAGCTTTGTACAAGCTTGCACCTCCAGTAAATACCAGATCAGCAGTGAGGATTAGTTTTTGCTCTAATTCTTTTAATTTAAGCGGAGCATTTTTAAAAGCAGATAATTCATCCATACAATCATATATAGTAGTATCAGATTGTATAGACTGCGACCATTCAAGCATAATTGGAGTTAGATACCATTTGACACTAATATAAATTTTATTTTTTATAGTATAATCGTCTAACAGATTTAATAAAATTGCATGTTCTTGCAGCTTATTTAGATTTTTTGAAATATGAGGTACAATAATAGAAATATCAAGTTTTACTTTTTTAACTTCCAAATAAGATTTTTCCTCATCAATATAAATAGGTTCTTCTAAATATAATATATTATATTTAGAAGAAAACCTAGTCATAAGATGCTGCGGCCTTTGATAAACAAAATCCCATCGCAAATGAGAAAAGCAAATCAATACAGACTTATTTAATTTAATATCTGTGAATATACTTGCAAGCGTTGAATCATCTTTATTTTTAAAATTGGTATTTAATTCCATCTGGGCACCTTTCATTTCTTTTTTTGAAAAATTGGGGGCTGCTACCAGCAAGCCCCCAATCTATTAAATATATTACATTTTGGTATATTTTACAATCATTTTTACCTAAAGAGCGAGTAATAATTCTATTGTTTTATTTTTAGATTAAAACTGTCCTGACTAACCAAATACCCCACCTTATTTGCTTCTGCAAACTAGCAAATCGTTAAATTAAATCTTTTTTTTATTGTTGTGGTGGCGGCACCGGCAACCGTAAAAGATTAAAGTATAAACTAGACTAAAGCTTTTCTAAGTTCCATTAGCTATTGTAGGTAAAAATCATATAATATGCAAACTTAAAAGTTAACAAATTCTACACCATAAAATTAAGTCTAAAGTTTAAGTTTCTAATATTTCCAATTATAATCAAAGATTATTTCTATTCTTATGTTAAAATATTACCTATATTTATATTAATAAAATTTAAATATTTTTATCTGTAAAACCCCACAATTATTGACGAAAGTATTATGGACAAAATTATACCACCTAGATGCTTGGGAATTATGGGCGGCGGTCAGTTAGCCCGTATGTTTTGTATTGCCGCCAAAAAAATGGGGTACCAAGCCGCTATTTTAGAGCCAAACAAAAATTGCCCTGCTAAATTATTTGCTGACTATCATATTATCAGCGAATATAATGATATTAATGGCCTAGACAATTTAGCAAAATATAGCAGTGTAATTACTACCGAATTTGAAAATGTTCCAGCAAATAGTATGGAATATCTGAAGCAGTCAACCTTGACATTTCCTTCTTCTACAGCAATTGGTATAACCCAAAACCGTATAGCAGAAAAAAATTTCTTCAATTCTTGCAAAATCAAAACTACCCAGTATCAGGCGATCAATACGCTTAATGATATTAATTTGGTTAAATCTGATATGTTTCCAGCAATACTTAAAACTAATACCCTAGGTTATGATGGTAAAGGGCAAATAAAAGTAAATAATCTTAAGGAGTTGAAGAAGGCATTTAACAGCTTAAATCAGGTACCCGCCATTTTAGAAAAAATGGTTGTATTAAATAAAGAAGTATCGATAATGGTTGCCAGAAGCCAGACAGAAATTTCTTGCTATCCGGTAGTAGAAAATATACATGTTAACAGTATATTGGACATTACAATTGCGCCTGCACAAATTCATAAGGATATTATACAATATATTGAACAAGCCGCTGCAACAATTATTAATAAATTAGATTATATCGGCATT
>JAJFBO010000062.1 GCA_020697025.1 Burkholderiales bacterium | reverse complement strand
CAGAAATAGCTAACCATTACGTGGCCAACCCTGCAGATGTGCTTAAAGCCGGACAAATTGTTAATGTACGCATAGTAGAAGTTGATGTAAAACGTAAGCGAATAGCACTTTCAATGAAGAGTGAAAAGCGCGTGGCACCAATTCCAGCAAAGCCTAAGACTAACAGCCAAACTTTTGCAAGCGGTGCAATGGCTGATGCATTAGCTAAAATAAAACGGATCTAAATTTTTTGAGATATATTTAAGTAATTTATGCAAAGTTACAATAATACTTTATTAAATAAAATAAGACGACATATAAGGGGTGGTGGTGTAATTGCCTACCCCACTGAATCATGTTATGGTTTCGGTTGTGATCCATTTAATCATAGGGCCATTAATCAGATACTCAAAATTAAATGTCGTGATAAAGCCAAGGGCCTGATTGTGGTTGCAGATAATATTAATCAGTTAAACCAACTAATTATGCCGCTTTCTTATAATGATAAACTAAAACTTAAAGCTTATTGGCCAGGTTTTTGCAGCATACTTATGCCTAGCTCTATAAAAGCTCCAAAAATACTTATTGGAAAACATAAAACATTAGCCGTTAGGGTCAGTAAGCATGATTTGATAAGGCAATTATGCAAATTTTTAAATATGCCTTTAGTTTCAACCTCTGCCAATTATTCAGGCTGTGAATCTATTAAAACCTATAGGGAATGCCTACAGCAATTTGGTAAAAAAGTAATGGTATTGCCAGGTAATACTAATTTTGCCAAAAAACCATCTACAATTATTGACTGGAGAACCGGAAGGATTTATCGCTAATTTTTCAGATAAAAAAGTATTTAACTGCAACAATAGTAAGCCCGCCAAATTATGTGTATATGTTCTGAGCTTACCAGAATACAATATTTTTAATGTTAATGCAGTTGTAGCTTTTAGTAATTGATTTTATCACTTTCATAAGGAGGCAGTACAGAAGATTGTTGTATAAAAATATACCAACCCGGCTTATTTGTTTGAGTTATAGTTTGGCCCATAGATGGACCTGATTCAACCACCGCCTGCTCATTAAAGGGTTGGCTTTCATAACCATAAACAAAAGTAAATCTGGCATTTACAATATGCGTTTCATTAGTAGTATCCGGGTTTAAAATAAAGTCATAGTAACCATCAGCAGCGCCATATCCGCAGCCTAATGGAGTAAAAGTTGTTGACTCCGATTTAGGTAAACTCATTACTGGATTTTTTGCCAAAAAACCAATAAAATAATTATAAATTTGTTGTGTACCATCACGTTGTTGTGAGCTAACTGTAGGCAACAGCGTAGCATCATTAGTATAGTAAGACATTGTAAAATAGCCAGCGCTGGAATATATATCGGGATTATTATTTGCACTATATTTTTGTAAGCCTGCCGCCCATGAGTCCAATAATTGCTGGCCTATTTGGGGAGTAAAAATCGGTAAGTTACATTGGACAATTGTCGTATTTACAGTCGTTGAACCACTGCTGCAAGCTGCTAATATAGTAGCTATTAATGGTATTACAGTAAAGTTTATGCATGTAGTAAATTGAAATTTTGGCATGAGTATTCTCCATTATTAATAATAAAAGCTGGAATTATACCATTTATTTAAAATACTAATAAATATAATTAGTTATTACAGTGACATAGAGTATTTTAGCATCAATTCAACCATATTTTTTAGATAACCTAAATTCCTCAGAATTTTTAGTACCATACCCGAAATTAATTTGATAAATTCATTATAATTTGGATAGCTAAATTATATTGTATATATATTATAAAATTATTTAAATTAGTCTCTAGAGATTATTAATCATTCTAAAGATGTACTATCCATTAAATATGTACCGTACTTAATTAATGTCTTAGGAACATTTAGATGATAATTTCCAGTAAATGCCAACTGGATTAGTCCATCTCTCGAATTAGTGCTAAATTTTTTGTATAATTCTTTAATTGCATTATTAATTGTAGCATTAGTATAACTTGATCCCTTAATCTGATTAATAAAGTCAGCAATTACTTTATCCTCTTTCAATCCAAGAGTCATGCAAAATAGAATTTCTGATTGCTTAACTCCCAATGTTATTTCATAGTCGGTATTTATAATATCTGGCGGAGTATGTGTAATTGCTGTATTTTTATGCATATCCAAAAATGTTTTGACCATATTATTGGCTTTGTACTTTTGGGCAAGATATAAAATTCCAAGCACTTTACCTGTATGGGGATTAATTATTGGTTTTTTATAAAAAACATAAACACCAATACCATTTGCATATTCATTAATATCCAGGCAGGTTATCTGCTTTTTCATAGTCCAGACTATTTTATCGTATTTATAAAATATCTGTGCGTACTTAGCAATATGACGAGGAAGATCCTTATCAGTTTTCATAATAATGCCTCTTGGATCAACTCCAACTAATTTGGCAAAGTTATCAGTTGCCGCTATATACTGAGATTTAATATTTCTTACACAAGCTATTTCATCAGTGTATATACGGTAAAAAGCCTGTATATATTCTGTCAAATATTCTTGATCAGTATAAAGCTTATTTTGCTGAGTATTTAAAATTTGCATAAAATTCATCTTAGGTTTTTGCATCTTATAGAATGTATTTAAAAATATAAAAAGTTATTGCAGATTATCTTATAATTTTTTTAATTTTATACGTTTAAATCTAATTGCATCCGTGAAAATTCTTAGCACTCAGGGAATGCCTTTCTACAAAGCACTTCACAAATGCTTTGTTCGAAAAATGAACTTTCACGGATATAATTTTACTTAATAATATTTTTAGTAAATACCATACTCAAAATTAACAGCTACATCTCCTTTTGTAAGTAACTTAATATAAAATAAGAATTTTATATTCACTGTTGCTTTTATATTTCATTAAATTCATCTAATGGGTAGATTTTAATACATTTTTTTTAAAATTAATCACTTAATTTAAGGGATTTATGAAAAAAGTTTATTATTATATCATTTTACGAGTTAAACTATATTTTAATAAAGCTTAGTATTTTAAGCTTGATATATATTGGAGCTCTATGCTTACAGACTGTTTAAATTATGACTTATCAAGTTTGATAGGCTGTACTATGATACAGCCTAGGAGCTATTTTTAAAAGTCTGTATCAGGTTTATAGCATTTATTAGAACAATAAATTGAATTAGAAAAATTATTGATATTTTTGGTACAAATATAAAAATCAGAAATTAAGTATGTTGTTTTTTGGAAAATTAGTTTTATAAGGCTTTTTAGAAGAATAGATTAGTATGTTGATCAAGTAAAAAACCTTGATTTACCATTTTGATGATCTTTTATTTTTTTACAGTTTATGAATTTTAACTATAACCTTCACTCATAGTTTGAGAAAAAATTATATAATATTATATATTTAATTTTTTTAGTGCTAAATCAATTATTGCAGTAGTATCTTCTTATTTAAATACAACTAACTTGCAAAATATCAAAGTTGAAATGATAAAAGGCGGATTTAAACATGGTATTTGGTTGGAGTATCAAACCCCAAAGATATTATTTTTTTTGCTTCCTTTTTCCCACAATTTATTAATATAACCCCTTCACTTATTAATAATGTAATTATAATGGGTATTATATGGGTAGTCTTTGATTGATTGCTGTCAAATTAGCTTACCCCACGAAATTAAATACTATATACTGGTCCGCAGCTATATATAATCTAATATTTTGGCATGGAGTGTAGGAATAACTCTCCATTGTTTCAAATGTAAAAAGCATTTTCTATTAAAACCCTTAACGCATCTCTAATGAAATAATAACTACATAATGGTTGGCAATATTATCTGTATTTCAGAGCCAGTACCAAAAACCGAGTTTATTGTTAATCTACCGCCTAATTTTGTTACTGCCTGCTTAATTTGTTGAAAACCCATGCCCTGACCACTTTTTTTCCCAAAAGTTATAGTAATACCATTTCTTAATTTTTGTAGTATTTCAACTGGTATACCTTTTCCATTATCAACAATGCGTAGATAAAGCATTTTATTTTTTAATTCAATTGATATGTTGATTGTGCAATTTTCTTCAGAAGCTTCTACTGCATTATTTAGTAGATTGGACAGCATCCGTTCTAAATCGTCAATTCTACTGTGAACTAAACAATCATCAGCATATACTGGAGCTACATAAGAAAATTTTATATTCATATTTTTATATTCATATTGTTTCTCAAATAAGACTCTTTCAATTACTAAAGATAAATTTATAACTTCCACTTTACTGACCTCAGAATAATTTTCAGAGTTACAATATAATAACTTTGCCATTGAATCAACTATTCGAATAATTCTATCAGTCGCAGCCTCAAGTAAGTTTTTTTCCTTTGTGGATAAATTTGTAGCAGTAGTTTGAATAACTTTTAAAAATGTAATGGGCGAACGAATATCATGTACTCCCATTTTTAGTCCTTCGAGTAGACTTGTTTTACTAATTTTTTGTTCTGTAACTAACATTTTTATCTCCCAATTAATTATCTAATTTACAATTTTTTATATCAACTTTACCTTTAATGAAAATCAGTTCTTCGCCATGTTAATTATAAATAATTAAAAATACATAGAGTTTTCCTTTGTAAAAGTTAAGTCATTACTTCTATGTTCATAGGCGCAACAGGCAAAATTGTGCTGTGTTTATTTTATCGAAGTAATGGATGTGATATAATCAATCCATTGCCAGAAGTATAATATATACTGAAATAATTAACCATCCGTGTAAAATACGGTGGAGGTTTTAATAATGGAATTACTTAATAGTTATAAAGATATTGATTTCGAAAATCACATCTTTTTTAATTTGGTTGAGGAAATTAATCAGGTTATTGATCCATTAAGTAATTACTTTGGGTTAAATAGCTTTAATTATCACAAGACTTTTAATGATGGCTCTCATATTAGGTTAACTAATATCCCTAACTGGTACCGCCATTATCTAAAACATAGGTTATACCTACAAAGTGTATTTGAACTGCCAGCTTGTAACTACTATAAAAACAGAATAATATGGTCAAATATTGATACTCATAATATAATTCTTCAAGAAACTAGAAAATTTAATATTAATTATGGGATTACTCTAGTTGAGCCATGCCCCGATGGTTGTGAATTCTTTTTTTTAGGAACTACTACTAATGATAAAAATGTTATAAACAAATATCTAAGTAATCTTTATTTGCTGGATAAGTTTCTGGCTAATTTTCACAATAGCGCAGCAGTATTATTTGATAAAGTTAATCCATTTAGGCTTAAAGTCAGAGATTGGCAAGAAAATCAATTAAAGTTTAATCCGGTAAATAATATTGATAAAATTTCATTTTTAGCATCAATTTATAGTTACGACTTTACCAAAAGGGAATTAGATTGTATTCCTTTATTATTAAGAGGTTATACAGCTAAGCAAATCGGAGAATATTTGAATATTTCATTTCGTACAGTTGAAGATTATATTAACCAACTTAAATTTAAAACTAAAACTATTAACAGAAATGAACTCTTAAATCTACTTGCTATTAAATTCGGATAGTTAAGGCAATTATATTTACAATTATAAATATTTTACCATTTTAGTTCATGAAATAATAGTTAATCATAATACTATAAGTTTTATAACTCATAAAAAAACTCTGGCAGATTAGCCTAGCTTACAATAATATAATTAGTATAGTAAATAAATACCACGAAAATTAACTTATATGAAGTATTTGGCTGTTCTCTAGCGATATTCGAGATTTCCAATATTTAGTATACAAGATATAAGTACTTTGGAAATTAACTTTAATGATGCTTTTTTTGCTATTATCACAGCTATTGGTTATGGAAACTCTGGAAGCCGAGGTTACCTATCAGATGCTAGGATTTGAAAAAGCTAAAGAACAAGTAGAAAAATTTGGAGGGATTAATAATAAAATTCCGGTAATTATTATATCTTTTAGCGATATGGAAAATAAAGCTAAACCTATAAAGGAAGCCTGGCTGACTGGCTTAATAACCAAAAACAATGACTAAATAATAATGCACAAAGCCAAATATTTGTAGTAAATACAGAACATTTTAACAGCCACAGGTAGTGTGTGCTAAAATTAAAAAGCTATCTTGCTATATATAGCAAGGCAATATTATTTGTATCTCAGTTCCTATACCAAGAATCGATTTTATTGTTAAGCTGCCACACAGTTTAGTTACTGTTTCTCTAATTTGCCCAAGGCCAATCCCCTGTCCATTTTCTTTTCCAAATGTTATTGTAATACTATTTCTCAGTTTTTGTAGTACTTCATCAGGCATTCCTTTGCCATTGTCAACTATGTTCAAATAAAGTATTTTGTTTTTTAATTCAAGTGATACGTGGATTATGCCATTTTCATCGCAGGCCTCTACTGCATTATTAATAATATTTGACAGCATCCGCTTTAAATCATCATTTTCACTCTGAATTAAACAATCTTTAACATATATTGGTGGGATATAAAAGAATTTTATATTCAAATTTTTATACACATATTTTTTCTCAAGTAATATCTCCTCAATCACTGAAGATAGGTTT
>JAJFBO010000061.1 GCA_020697025.1 Burkholderiales bacterium | reverse complement strand
AGTAATTTTTCTTCTGGTGTTAATTGCAATTCACCTTTTGGAGTCACTTTACCAACAAGTACATCTCCCGGATTTACTTCAGCTCCAACATACACTATACCAGTATCATCTAACCTGGCTAACTGACTTTGTGATAAATTTGGAATATCACGCGAAATGTCCTCAGGTCCTTGTTTAGTTTCACGAGCCACAACTGATAATTCTTCAATATGAATTGAAGTATACTTATCTGAAGCTATTAACTTCTCAGAAACTAAAATAGAATCTTCAAAATTAAATCCATTCCATGGCATAAAGGCTACCAGAACATTTTGACCAACAGCTAACTCACCCAAATCAGTTGCAGAGCCATCAGCAATAATGTCCCCTGCGTTTAACACATCACCGACTTGTACAATTGGCTTTTGGTTTAAACAGGTATTTTGATTGCTCCTGATATACTTGATTAGATTATATATATCTACACCCAGGTCATTTCCTGTAATTTCATTATTATTAACTCTAATAATAATCCGGCTGCCGTCAACGTAATCAACAATCCCGCCGCGTTTAGCAATTAATACAGTTCCCGAATCTATCGCAGCAACACGTTCCATGCCAGTACCAACTAAAGGACGATCTGCGCGAATACATGGGACACCTTGCCGTTGCATATTTGAACCCATAAGTGCCCGATTGGCATCATCATGCTCCAAAAATGGAATTAGTGAGGCAGCAACTGATACAACCTGATTAGTCGCCACATCCATATAATCAACAGTATTTGAGGCAGTCAGAGTTGCTTCGCCTTTTTGACGGGCAGTAACTAATTCTTCAACAAATTTATTTTCATCATCTAATTTAGCATTTGCTTGTGCAATAATAAATTTTGCTTCATCAATTGCAGATAAATAATGAATTTCATCACTTGCCCTGCCATTTTTAACTACACGGTATGGAGTTTCTAAAAACCCATGTTTATTAGGTCTGGCATAAATAGACAAAGAATTAATCAAGCCAATGTTTTGCCCTTCAGGAGTCTCAATCGGGCATACACGACCATAATGCGTAACATGTACATCACGCACTTCGAAACCAGCACGATCCCGCGTTAAGCCACCAGGCCCTAATGCGGAAATACGACGTTTGTGTGTAATCTCCGATAGTGGATTCGTATGATCCATAAATTGAGATAACTGACTGGTAGAAAAGAAGTCTTTTAAGCTTGAAGTAATTGGTTTAGCACTAATTAATTTATTAGGCAATAAATCTTTATCTTCCAGATTTTGTGTTAATTTATCTTTTACAGCTTTATCAATTCTAGATAAACCCAGACGGAACTGGTTTTCAACTAGTTCACCCACACCACGGATACGGCGGTTACCTAAATGATCAATATCATCGATAACACCACGCCCATTGCGTAATTCAATTAATATGGCCAGAGATACCAATATATCCTCGCGGGCTAATGTAATATTATTATCATTTGTAGCAGGATAATTTTCTAAAAATCGTCTAAACCATTTCGGCGTTTTTGGGTCTAGTTCATTTTTATATGTACGTGAATTAAATTTGAACCTGCCAACTAAAGATAAGTCATATGTTTCCTGACTAAAAAAAGTACGGTTAAATACAGTAGCTGCTATTTCTTCTGAATATGGTTCACCTGGTCGCATCATTTTATAAATCTGGTGTATGGCCTCGACCACATTCTCTGCAGTTTCTTTCCCTGCTTCTTCATCCCGTAGCGTATCAGCCAGATAAGAACCATGTTCAAGATCATTTACATATAAAGTCTGAATTGTTTTAATATTACTATCTAAAACCTGCTTAATTATATCTTCGGTAACAACAACATTTGACCTGGCAATAATTTCTCCAGTATCTGCATCAATTAAATCACTACCTAAAATTCTGCCTATTAAATCTTCACTTGGCACAATAACATCTTTAATGCCTGCTTTTTCCAAGTCAAAAATTTGTTTACTTGTAATTTTTTTATCTTTAACTACAATTGGTGTACCATCTTTTCCAGCAATATCATAACGAGCTACTTCGCCTTTTAAACGTTCAGCAATAATAGTTTTGTGTAATTTTCCACGTTTAATAGTATAATTATCTTTATCGTAAAATATATCCAAAATTTCGTCACGGCTATATCCAAGCGCCTTTATCAATAAAGTAACATTCATTTTACGGCGTTTGTCAATCCGGAAATATATTAAATCCTTCGCATCAAACTCTAAATCCAGCCAACTGCCGCGATATGGAATAATTCTTGAAGAATATAATAATTTATTTGCCGAGTGGTTTTTACCACTGTCATGCTCAAAATAAGCGCCAGGCGAACGGTGTAGCTGTGCTACCACCACACGTTCATTACCGTTAATAATAAATGAACAACTATCTGTCATAAATGGAACTTCACCCATATAGACATTCTCTTCTGCCGTATGCAGTATCTTCTTAAAATCGCTCTCTTTATCAAAAACGCTTAAGCGTACTTTTGCATGTAGTTTACCCGAATATGACACTCCACGCAGCAAACATTCACGTACATCAAAAACTGGTTCCATTAATGAATAGCTTAAAAACTCTAAACGGATAGAACCATTAGCTGAAGTAATCGGAAAAACATCATTAAATGCTTTTTGCAAACCAACATTTAACCGTTTCGACGGCGCTACTGCTTTTTGCAAGAAGTCCTCATAAGATTCACTTTGCATCGCAAGTAAATACGGAACTTTGATTGCCGAAATTTGTTTCGCAAAACTCTTGCGAATACGTTTTTTTTCAGTAAAAGAATACGGCATAGACTTAAAACCTCTCTATAAGACAAGAACTGGTGAGAAAAAGAAAACAAGAATAGTCACTATCTAAAAATAAATATTTTTGTTTTCTTTTATTAGAGCATAGAAATTAGAATACCCTCATCACTTAGATGAGGGATTTTATATAGTAAGCAGTCCTTATTTAATTTCTGCTTTAGCACCAGCATCAGTAATTTTTTTAGCAATTGCTTCTGCGTCTGCTTTTGAAACACCTTCTTTGATAGTTTTAGGCGCAGCTTCAACTACAGCTTTAGCTTCTGCTAATCCTAAACCAGTAATTTCACGAACAACCTTAATAGCCGCTACTTTATTAGCGCCAAATTCAGTTAAAATAACATCAAATTCAGTTTTTTCTTCTGCAGCAGGAGCAGCAGCTCCGCCAGCAGCTCCGGCAACTGCAACTGCAGCTGCTGAAACACCAAATTTTTCTTCCATTTCTTTTACCAGATCAGATAAATCAATAACCGTCATCCCGGATATTGCTTCAATGATTTCTTGTTTAGATATAGCCATTTTTATAGGACCTCTCTTAATATATTTTTAGTTTACTACAACAGCATTTAAGCTGCCGCAGCCTCTTTTTTATCTTTAATTGCAGCAACAACACGAACGAAACTAGCTGGAATTTGTTGCATAACACCCATAACCTGAGCCAACAGCTCATCACGGCTAGGAATTGATGCCAATTTTTTTACTTGGGCTACGTCTAGCAGCTTTTCATTAAATTGACCCGCAACAATTTTCAAAGCCTCATTTGACTTCGCGAAATCATTAACAATTTTTGCAGCAGCAACCGCATCTTCAGACATTGCATACACCAGTTGACCAGACATTTTGTCAGCCAAAGGTGCAAACTTGGTATCTTTAACTGCAATACGTGCTAAAGTATTTTTTAGTACGCGTAAATAAACACCTGATTTGCGAGCATTTGCACGAAGTATAGTCATTTGTTCGACTGTAACTCCCTGATACTCTGCAATAACAACTGTTTGTGCAGTATTTAACGTAGTTGATACGCCTGCTACGACCGTTTTTTTGCTTTCCAGATTTAAGCTCATAAAAGGCTAAACCCCTATAAAACTAGTGGTGTTCTATCACCCTCGATATATTAAGATTTTTATTCTTATGTTTTCGAAGTATCCACTATCTAACGTAGGACGAACGTTCACACAATTAAGTCACGGCCAGGCCATAACTCCCACGGTCTTTGACAATGGCAGAATAAATAAATTCATATTTACCCTACCCCCATTAGTCAGTTAGTTAAAACTGACCTATAATCAAAACAACTATTTTGTAATAGTTGACTGATCAATCTTTACGCCAATACCCATAGTACTTGACAAACTTATACGCTTAACGTATTGACCTTTACTACTTGCTGGCTTGGCTTTTAATAATGTATCAAATAAAGCAGCTAAATTTTGTTCCAGCTTATCACCTGCAAATGAAGCACGGCCAATTGTAGAATGTATAATACCGTTTTTATCCGTACGATATTGCACCTGGCCTGACTTGGCATTTTTAACTGCCTGCCCAACATCAGCAGTAACTGTTCCTACTTTTGGATTTGGCATTAAGCCACGTGGTCCTAAAATCTGTCCAAGAGTACCAACAACGCGCATTGTATCTGGTGCTGCAATTACAACATCAAAATTGATATTACCTTTTTTAACTTCTTCAGCTAAATCTTCTAAACCGACAATATCAGCGCCAGCTGCTTTAGCTGCCTCTGCCTGCGGACCTGAAGCAAATACTGCTACCCGGACGCTTTTACCTGTACCATTTGGCAATACTAAAGAGCCACGGATCATTTGATCAGATTTTCGTGGATCAACACCAAGATTAATAGCTACATCTATAGATTCGTCAAACTTGGCAACTGCCGCATCTTTGACCATTTTTACTGCATCGGCTACAGAATATAAGGCGTCTCTATCAAAAGCTGCTACAGCTTTTTGTTTTTTTGTTAATTTTACCATAATTACTAAACTCCCTCAACTTCAATGCCCATGCTACGTGCAGAACCGGCAATAGTTCTAATCGCTGCCTCTATCCCGGCAGCAGTTAAATCGGGCTCTTTAGTTTTAGCTATTTCTTCTAGCTGAGCACGAGTTACTTTTCCAACTTTATCCGCATTTGGACGTGAGCTGCCTTTTTGTAACTTGGCGGCTTTTTTCAATAAGATAGATGCTGGAGGAGTTTTCATTATAAATGTAAAACTCTTGTCTGAATACGCAGTAATTACCACAGGAATTGGCAGCCCAGGCTCCATGCTTTGAGTCTTGGCGTTGAATGATTTACAAAATTCCATAATATTAAGACCCCGTTGACCTAATGCAGGACCAACTGGAGGTGATGGATTTGCTTTTCCGGCAGGGATTTGTAGCTTAATAAAGCCAATCACTTTTTTTGCCATTTGATTTGTACCTTATAAAATGGGTGAAACGTACGCTTTAGCCTACTGGCACGTACTCCCCGAAGATTTATTAAAGCTTACCCCAATACCTATATTTGTCAGGGTTACATTTTGAGCTGGTTATTGTAGCATAATTTATAGGTAAAACTCAAGGAGTATTTTCAAAAAATAATAAAAGCAGTTTAATTTGACAGGTTCTATAACCCGGTATAGCTTAAATTTTATAAAAATTTACTTGAAATTCTGAATTATAGCCATATCTTACTACAGAAGCATAAAAAATTTTATTTTAGAAAGTGGAAATAAGTTATGAGTAACAAAAAAACATTGAGTTTTCAAACTGAAGTCAAACAATTATTAAATCTAATGATTCATTCTTTATATTCAAATAAAGAAATATTTCTTCGTGAGTTAGTCTCCAATGCATCAGATGCAATCGACAAATTACGCTTTTTACAAATCAAACAGCCTGAGTTAAATGACGGTCGCGAACTAGCTGTTACGATTAATTTTGACAAAGAAGATAAACTTATTACAATTAGCGATAATGGTATAGGTATGACTTATGACGAAGTTATTGAAAACATTGGGACAATTGCTAAATCAGGCACAAAGTCTTTTCTGGAACAATTAGCCAGCGATGATAAAAAAGATGCAAACCTTATTGGACAATTTGGTGTTGGTTTTTATTCTGCATTTATTGTTGCCGATAAAGTAACCCTGGTTACCAGAAAAGCCGGTGCTCCAGAAAATGAGGCAGTAAAATGGGTTTCTGATGGTACAGGTGAGTATTCAATTGAAAATGTTACAAAAGACCACCCGGGTACAGAAATCACCTTACACTTAAAAGATGGACAGGATGATTTACTTTCTGACTGGCAGTTACGTTCACTAATTAGAAAATATTCAGACCATATTAACTATCCAATTAAAATGCTAAAGATGCCAGAACAAGATAAAGATGGCAAAGAAATAATTAGCGCTGAACTAGAAACAATAAATAAAGCTAATGCGTTATGGACGCGCAATAAAAGCGAAATCACTGATGAGGAGTATAAAGAATTTTATAAGCATGTCTCTCATGATTTCCATGAACCGTTAAAATGGATACACTCACGGGTTGAAGGTACTCAGGAGTATACCCAATTATTATACATACCAAGTAAAGCCCCATATGATTTATATGATCATAATAAACGCTATGGTATTAAATTATACATTAAACGTGTATTTATTATGGATGATGCGGAGAAATTATTACCTAATTATTTGCGCTTTGTCCGGGGTATTATCGATAGCCAAAATTTACCGTTAAATATATCAAGAGAAATTCTTCAATCATCTAAAGATATTGATGCAATCCGCTCTGGTTC
>JAJFBO010000060.1 GCA_020697025.1 Burkholderiales bacterium | reverse complement strand
AAATAATCTGATATTTACAAAACCCCAGACTATGCAGAAATTTTTATCTACTGGAAAATATGATAATGGACACAATATACTAACTGATAATAACTTTATAGCTGGATATGGGTTAATGCATGGTGAAGAGTCCCATCTCGACCAAAAATATACTGTTATGACTCATACAGGCGGTATGCCTGGTAGTGCAGCTTTATTTAGTAATTTACGAAGTAAGGAAAATAGTATATGGCTAGTTTATTTAAATAATGGTAATAGCCATCCAAATGACTTTACTATTTTAGATCAAGCAAAAATTAAATATTAAAAGGAAATCTAACTAGAACTTAGGAGTTCCTAAAACTTTTAAATTGATAATAAAAAGTTCACTATGCAGTATAGTATGCATAATTCTGAAACCATCATGCTTCAGAATTAAAACGTCAATTACAGCTCTTTATATAAAAATATTACAAGGTTAAACAGATATGTTACTTAAAAACAAAAAAGCTATAGTTACTGGAGGCAATCAAGGAATTGGAAAAGGAGTCGCTATTGCTTTGGCTAAAGCAGGTGCAGATGTAGTCATCCAATATCGTTCTGCAAAAGATAAAGCACTTATAACAGCAGGTGAAATTGAAGCTCTAGGCAGAAAGTCTTTTGCAATACAATCCGATTTTACAGAAGCAAACACCCCAGAAGAATTTCTAAAAGACGCAATAGAGAAGTTAGATACAGTAGATATTCTTGTAAATTGTGCAGCGGCTTATGAACGACAACAGTTACTTGAAATAGTGCCAGAGACTTTTGCGTGGATGCAAAAAGTAAATGTTGAAATCCCATTGAGATTAATTCAACAATTTGCGCATCACCTTATCAATAAAAAGATTGCAGGCAGCATAATTAATATTTCATCAATTGCAGCAATTAGACCGATAGTCGGAAGTTGCCTAATCTCTTGTTCAAAAGCAGGTTTAGATATGTTAACTAAATGCACTGCTTTAGAGTTGGCTCAATATCAAATAAGAGTAAATGGTATTGCACCTGGTCAAACTGAGACTGAATCAAATATTCCATATATAGAAAGCAATCCTGAAGAATGGAATCAGGCAATTAAGAAAATTCCTCTAACTCGTGCAGGAAAGCCTAGTGACATTGGAGAATTAGCTGTATTTCTTGCTTCAGATAACTCTAGTTGGCTAACTGGTGTTACCATTCCAGTTGATGGTGGACATATACTAAGCTTATAACGCCAATTCGGGATAAGAAATACAATAAATTTAAGCTAAAATATCTACAACTATTGAAAAATAAATGTTGACTAATGACATTTATTATAATATTGTTATGGTGATAATAAGCAAGGAAGATATAATGACTGAAAATATTAAATTTTATCCTATATCATATGTAATGTCAGATAAGTTAAAGTCTTTTTTTACGGCAATTACAAATGATTTTAAATTACAAGAACAGCTTTACGCTACTAAGAAATTATCAGATGTGGTTATTATAGCCAATAAATTAGGGTTTAATATCAAAGGTGCAGAAGTACTTCAAGCACAAGCAGGACGAGTATTAGCAATTATTATAGAACAATCAGATGATGTAGAGAATCTGCTATCAGGCCTTAAACCAAGAACTAGTGCTCAATGGGGACGTGGAGGTGGAGGTTTTCTTGATAAAGCCGGGTTTTGGCTAAATGAGCTGTCTTCTGTGTTTCCAATTACACCTATTGAAGCACAAATTAACAAATTTTTGGATAAATCACGTCAAAATCATCAACTAAAGAAGCAATTATTAGCAGTAAAAACCTTTAATGAGTTGGCAGCCCTATTTCAAGAGAATGACTTTAATCTAACGGCTATTAATTTATTAACACATCAAGCACAGAAAATACTTGCTCTTAGCGAAGCTGAGGCTGAAAGAGTAGCTGATAATTAATCAAAACTTATTACGAAAGTAAGGAAATACGTCATTATTAATAATTGCAATCTTGGGGAATGATTAACATAAACAAAAGGTCCATCAAATATATTCTTTGATAAAATAATTGTTGCAAAACATAACAATGTCAAGGAGATATAAAGATGGACATAGTGGAATTATACGTTATTATTGATGATTTTTGCAAGAAGTTTACATCAAAAGAAGTTTACACCAAAATATTTAAAGCTCTTGAAAGACAAGGATTTTATAAGTAGGAAACATATTGTATCTGTTTTGGTGGGTTATCAATTACTATGTAATAAACCTAAAATTAGGTTGGATTATATTTGATAAGACAATTTACTTAAACCGAATTGGCGTTTATAATAAAAATTTAAGCTATATTACTGAAGTATGATTTCTGAATTAATCAGACATATGATGACTATCACAGCTCTTGCCTACCCACAAAATTTGCTAATCTAAAATGCATAATTGAAGTGCATATCTAATATTCGCACTATTTCCAAACTATAGAGGCTACACGCAAAAAATTATTACCAAGAATTTTAATTATATTTTCTTTAGAATAATTTTGACTGAGAAGCGTTTCAATAATCTCATCAATTTGTTCTGGCTGTATACCATCCATAGATCCTAAATAACCACTTGGATAATTAATTCCAGATTTTTCAAAAAATAAAGGCAACATTTCTTGAAAATAAACTAAGTCTAGACCCAAGGCAATATTATCAATAGAACCAAGTAAATTACTAATATAATCAATATGAGAAACAAACTTTTTTACAGTAGGTTTATCTTCCCCTAAAATAAGCCCCATCCCATTAATACCAATTACACCATTTTTCCGGGAAACTGCTTTAATTTGTTCGTCAGTTAAATTTCGGGGGTGTGGATTAACTCCCTGTGCATTTGAGTGAGAAAAAATAACAGGATCATGTGATGCTTCAATTACGTCTAATGAAGTTTTGATACCAGCATGTGACAGATCAATTAGCATACCAACTCGGTTCATTTCTTCGATTACTTTGTAACCAAAAGTACTTAATCCAGCATCATTTTTTTCAAGGATACCGTCTCCGATTTCATTTCTAGTATTATACGCTAGTAAGATTTGGCGAATACCTAATAAGTAATAAGTTTCAATTAAATTAAGATCTTTTGCTAGAGGGGTAGCTCCTTGAAACCAAAATCCCAGAGCTAATTTATTTTCTTGTTTTGCCCGCAGGATATCATCGACTGTTTTAACCATAATATATTGGTCAGATTGTTTCCCAATTTGCTGTCTTTGCCTTGCAATATAGTGAATTGCTGTATCAACGCTAGTCAAATCACCCCCTAATGCTATATTAAGATAAGAGAAGCCAGAGTTTTTATACCGCTCTAAAACATTCCGTTGTCCAGGAATTTCAACTTCAGGTAAAAAATCCATAGCAATATCTGCAATAATTGAATTAGCTTTAATATCCTTAGCATTAGTAAATGTATTCATATGTTATTTCCATATATTATTAATGAATTTTTGAATTTTTATTATTGTTAACAATAACCCTTAAGATATTTTCGCCCAAAATAGCTTGAATGTCAGATTCTGCATATTTATAAATAACATACTAAATTAGACTGGTTAAGGAATAATTTTATTCCAGTTTAAATGCTCCCGCTGATCCTACCTGAAGAAGATACAAAATTTTATAAAAGAAAGATGGTATTTCCTTACCAATAGCCAAGTCGTAAGTAGGTGTATTAAGATTGAACCAGTTATTTATTAGAATTTTTAGTTTGATCAATAATAAAATTTTTTAATTTAATATGCTTTAGAAAGTTTGTCTGCTTCATTTAATAAGCGATTGCATTCAGATTTATAGCGACTTGCAAGAGATGGATTGTCCCAAATTACAATAACATTCTCTGCATTATTTTTAGCTGCAGCAGCAGAATAATTAAATGACCCGGTTTCTACTGTTTTATTATCAACTATGATAAACTTATTATGCATGATAGCATACTTGCGATTAAGTCTTACATCAAGGCCTTGATTGGCTAAAAATGTCGTTGCTGAGTATTTTCCACCATTTGACTTGGCATCAGCAACAACTTGTACTTTAACCCCACGCTTAGAAGCATTATATAAAGCTAATGATATTGGTTTAGAAGTAAAACTATAAGCTGCCACACATATTGAAGTTTTTGCCGAATTTATTGTTTTTAATACTAAAGGCAGACTTGTACGTTGAGGGCTAAAACCAACCTCTATATTTGCAGTAGATACATAAGAACCAGCGCTTCTGTTACTTACTCCTTTATTAACGTTACCACCTTCGCTACAAGAGCTTAATGTTAAACATATTAATAAGAATATTGTTTTATACTGCTTCATAAATGCCTTATATAATTGGCGGAGAAAGAGGGATTCGAACCCTCGGTACGTTACCGTACGCTACCTTTCCAAGGTAGTGCAATCGACCACTCTGCCATCTCTCCATAGTAAAATATTGCTACAAACATATGTTTATAGCAATTCAAGGAAGAGATTATAAATTAAAACACATATTATTGTACAGAAATTTTTGGAATTTACTCCTGCTTCAATATATTATGCCGAAATAGGAACAGTTGGTCAATTTAAGAAAAATGTTGAAATATTGGTCAATCCACAGGGCTTAAAACCTATCATTGCAAATTAATATGCGTTTCCCATTTTTAAATACAATAAAATCCTGAAATTTAATACTAATGGTAATATTTTACCCTAATATATATTTCTTGTCTAATTAAACCAAATTTTCAGGGTGCGGCAAGTTTTAGCCCAACTATACCAACAATTATAAATGTAACTGATATTATCCTGGCTACAGATAGCGGATCTTTAAACCATATGACACCAACAATAAAAGCACCAACTGCTCCTATACCAGTCCATATTGCATAGGCCGTACCCATAGGAATAGATTTTTGTGCCAAAAATAATAGTATTCCACTTAAGACAATAGCTAAAATAGCAAATATCCCCCATAGCCGACTATGGGTTCCTGCCAATTTTAAACCAATTGGCCAGCCAATTTCACACATTCCAGCTAGGAATAAATATATCCAATTCATAATTACACCTGATAATATATAAATTAATTAGGTTTCTGCCTTACACAATAAGCAGGTATAGTATCAATTAAGTTTTGCTAATTGCACTTCTAACTGCTTAACTACCATTAATAATTCATTTGCCCGCTCAGTATCCCGTTTTACCAAATCTTTTGGCGCCCTATCCATAAAAGCCTTATTATCTAATTTCAGATTAATCTTTTCTAGTTCTTTAACATTTTTTTCTATTTCTTTTGTTAAGCGTTCTATCTCGGTTGCTATATCTATAACAACTTCTAACATTAAAGAAATTCCATTAACTACAGATACAGGAGAAGTACTATTAGCATCAAAATTTGTAACAAACTTAATTTCACTAATTTTTGCCAATGTTTGAATATATGGTATAAAATCAGTAAAAGTTTCTTCATTGCCTTGTACAATTAACGGGACTTTTACTCCCGGGTTTAAATTCATTTCGCTACGTAAATTACGCACACTGCTAATAATCTCCTGCAATACACTAACTGAATTGCTAAACCCATCTGGTAAATTGATTTCACTGGTTTTTGGAAAGCTGGCAATCATAATTGAATTAGTTTGTTTTTTATTTATTAGTGACGATACAACCTGCCATAATTCTTCAGTTATAAACGGTATTAAAGGATGTAATAGACGTAATGCAATTTCTAAAACAATAAATAAAGTATTTATTGTTGCTATGCGTATATTTATATCATCATTTTGTAAATTAACCTTGGCTAATTCCAAATACCAGTCACAATATTCATTCCACACAAACTCATATAATTTTTGAGATATCAAATCAAAGCGATATAACTTATATAGCTCTGGCATCTCATCTATAAGGTTATACAATTTAGATAAAATCCAGATATCAACATTACTATAATTACATTCCTGACCAATTAAATCCTTATGCGGCTTTGCATTCATTAAAACAAACCGTGTTGCATTAAATAATTTATTACAAAAGTTGCGTGAACCCTCAATCCTTTTTACATCAAAGCGCACTTCACGTCCATGTGTTGCCAATGCGGCAAAGGTAAACCGTACTGCATCCGCACCAAATTGAGCAAAGCCATTAGGATAATCATTAGCTGTTTGTTTAGCGATACTATCGGATTGTTTTGGATTCATCAGATTTTGAGTACGTTTATTGATTAAATCATTTAAGCTAATTCCTTCAACCAAATCAAGTGGATCAATAACATTTCCTTTAGATTTAGACATTTTATTGCCCTGTGCATCTTGAATTAATCCAGTTATAAATACCTCTTTAAACGGTACTTTGCCTGTAAATTCATGGGTAAACATAATCATACGAGCTACCCAGAAAAAAATTATATCAAATCCTGTTACTAAAACATTGGAGGGTAAAAACGCTTCTAATTCTTTAGTTTGTTCTGGCCAGCCCAGAGTAGAGAAAGACCACAAAGCCGAGCTAAACCACGTATCTAATACATCATGATCCTGAGTTAATTTATCAGTTCCGGCAATCCTCGCAGCTTCAGCTGCGTTACGGGCAACATAAAATTTACCGCTTTCATCATAATATGCCGGGATTCTATGCCCCCACCATAAT
>JAJFBO010000059.1 GCA_020697025.1 Burkholderiales bacterium | reverse complement strand
ATAATTTTAGTTAATTCCCGGGTATCAATACCCGTAATTAATGGTGTTTGCTCTTTTTTTAACCATTCTAAAAAATTTTGGGTTTGCCCATAATGGCTTGGATTATTAAATAATGTCTGGCATATAATGCCATTAGCATGTATTTTCATTGATTCAAAATTGGTACCGTCACCGACGCCGTAATTACCTAAAATTGGATAGGTAAAGGCGAGAATTTGCCCGCTGTAAGAAGGATCAGTGAGAGTTTCTTCATAGCCCGTCATTCCAGTATTAAATACTACTTCACCAGAAACGTTAGTAATTTGCCACTCCGGTGCCAAACCCTCAAATATGCGGCCATTAGCCAGAACAAGCTTTGCCGGTATTAATTGGTTTGAAAATAACATATTAATCCTTTTTTATAATAAAGCTAATGCGTTTTGCCGCTCCTGGAAAGATATTTTATTTTCGGCGTATAAAACTTCAATTATATCTACCAGGTTCATAATACTATGTAATTTATAACCATGTTCAAGCATAGTTTCACGACCTCCCTGGTTACGATCGATAAGAGTACACACATCAGTGATTTTTAGGCCGTGGCCTTCAAGAACATCTGTAGTTTCAATTAAGCTCGCCCCTGTTGTAATCACATCTTCAATCAAAAGGCAATTCTGCCCTGGAGTATATGCCCCTTCCAGAATTTTTTTAGTTCCATATTCTTTAGCTTCTTTACGCTTAAGCAACATGGGAATTGAGTGTTCATAAGCTATAGCGCTGGCAATAGCTAAAGCAGAATAAGGTACACCGCAAATCATATTATAATGAATATTTTTCATTATTTTGCTGTATTCATTACATATAGATTTGAATAGTACAGGATAGGAAATAGAAGTACGAATATCGGCATAAATGCATGATTTTTTGCCGGATTTTAAGGTAAATTCACCAAATTTAATCATATCTTTGGCAAATAAATCTAAAATTAATTGCGCTTTAGACATGTTAGGTACTTTTCTATTTGAATTTAATTTTTTAAACCCCATAATTTTAGCATAACTTAATATATAATTTGTTATGTATATTAAATTTTTGGAAAATCTGAGTTCGTAGGCAGACTCATGCAAATGCAGATAATGCATAAAAGTAGTAGGTCTGCATAGATAAGTATATTATTTTATAGAGCTATAATCAGCAATCAAAACTTTTAACAAGTCAAGGGCTGCTTTAGCATCATGATTATTTATATATCTTTGCATATTACCTAATTGTTCCATCAAATAGCCGTAATCTAATGAAGGTTCATTCGCCATCATGATTTGCTCATGTTGTGTTTTGGTGGGATTATTACCAATTAATAATTCTTCGTATAACTTCTCTCCCGGGCGAAGTCCTGTATAAAGTATTTCAATCTCCCCATCAGGGTGCATATCGTCTTTTATAGTAAGCCCTGATAAATATACCATTTTTCTGGCTAAATCAACAATTTTTACGGCCTGTCCCATATCCAAGACAAATACCTCTCCGCCGCCTGCCATGCTTCCCGATTGGATAACTAGCTCTACAGCCTCAGGTATTGTCATAAAATAACGAATAATATCTGGATGAGTAATTGTAATTGGTCCGCCTTGTTTAATTTGTTGTTTAAATAATGGCACCACCGAACCAGATGAGCCAAGCACATTTCCAAAACGCACCATGCTAAATATTGTATCAGAACCGCCATGTTTGGCAAAAGCCTGTAAAATTAATTCGGCTAATCTTTTGCTTGCTCCCATTACGTTGGTTGGACGTACAGCTTTATCTGTTGAAATCAGAACCATATTTGCTACATTATGTTTTATTGCTGCATTAGCGACCACTAAAGTACCAAGAACATTATTTTTTATACCAGATAAAGGATTTAATTCAACAATAGGCACATGCTTATAGGCCGCAGCATGATATATTGTATTTATTTTATAAGTATAAATTGCATCATTTACAATGCCGTCATTAGTAACCGAACCTAAAATATCAATAATTTTGAGATATGGATATTTTGCTATAAGTTCCTGATGTATTGAATATAGCGCAAATTCAGAGGAATCTAAAATAACTAATATTTGTGGGTTTAATTTAGCAATTTGTCTGGCTAATTCACTACCAATAGACCCGCCGGCACCAGTTATTAAAATATTTTTATCCAAAATATTTTTTTTTAATAAATTAATATTTGGCGGTACCATCTCGCGCCCCAGCAGATCTTCAATCTCAATATTTTTTAAATCGCTAAATTTGATACTGCCACTAATTATATCATTTATTCCAGGAAGAGTTTGTACATATAATGACTCCTGTTCCATCTGTTTTATTATTTCACGCCTGCGACTTATATTGGCTGATGGAATAGCTAATAATATGTGTTTAAAAGCAAATCTTGTAGCAAGTGCATGTAACTTTTGCGGAGGATAAACTTTTATGCCGCGAACAGTAGTATGCCATTTACTTTTATCATCATCTACAAAAAACCGGGCAATATATTTACGTCCGTGCGCAAGCGATGAAGCAAGTTGTACCCCTGCTTCGCCCGCTCCATAAATAACTACAGGTTCGGGAATATTACTTCTTCCAAAACTGCTACGCAATACTCCACGCAGTAAAAAACGACTGCCCCCGATATATACTAAAGCAAATAAGCCATATATAACTATTGAAGTTCTTGGAAAAGCTGTAACGGCAAAGATATAAATTAAAAAGGTCAGAATTAAAATGGAAATGCTGACTCCAGCAAATACTACATATATAACCTTATCATCTAAATATTTAATTACGGCACGATATAAACCAAAATTGATAAATACCGGAATTGTCCAGAAGGGAACACTAAGAAATATCCACAAATTTGGTGTTAATTTTGGATCCCATTCAGCACCCAAACGCAGCCAGACTGCAGTAAATAACGCCAGTGGCAGCAAAACGCAGTCAAGTACCAGAAGGCTTAATATTTCTGGAGTAACTAAATAAGAAATCTTTGCTTTTAATTTATCTAGTAGCATGATTAACTAATTTATTAATTAAGATCGGCTTTCCATGTTCATCAACTGCAACATAGGTAAATACTCCATTGGTTACTATTTTTTGTGTACGGGCCAGATAATTATAAACCCAGGTTTCAATTTGAATTTTCATTGAGCTACGACCAAATTCTATTACCTTTGCATAACAAGAAACACTTTCGCCAACACTAATGGGATTAATAAAAGACATACTTTCAATAGCCACAGTAACAACTCGGCCTGAAGGTGAATAAGTTTTGGCAATAATTCCGCCGCCTAAATCCATTTGCGATAACACCCATCCACCAAATATATCACCATTCGAATTGGTATTTCCAGGCATTGCTAATGTTTTAATCACCAAATCTCCGGTAGGATTAACAGGGTATTTTTTCATTTATATTTATCTTTCAGTTTAAATAAATCAAAAATGGTATTATGGTTGGTAAAAATATCAATGCAGCTACCAACATAACTTAGTAAATTACCAAATACTCCACCACTTAAAATTACACCCAGTATTTTAAACCATATGCTATGGCCAAGTGTTGTTCCCAAAACTGGAATGCTGGCAAAATTACCAAAAAAAATACCATATAAACCAAATATCATGCCACCTAGAACGCCAAAAACTATGGCAATTTCGCGGTTGTTAAGGTGGTATATACGAAGATAAATTTTCTTATGTGGATATATTGGGTACATAATACTGCCTTTTTAGTATTTAACTTACTAATGGTTTGGTTTTAATAAGTATACATTTTATCATAATATAGGCTTAAAATTGATGTACTGTAGTATTTAAATAAGTTTATCCAGGGTAGTGCGCTATAATTATGAGTTAGATTAATCACATATGAGGTAAGAATGAATCCATTAATAACAAATACTGCTTTTTTTGCTGCTTCCCCTATTATTGTTGCTCTTGATTTTCACAATACGACCGAAGCAATTAATTTAGTGCATAGACTTGATCCAGAGATGTGTAAATTAAAAGTTGGTAAAGAATTATTTACAATAGCTGGCCCAAAATTTATAGAACAACTAGTTGTATCAGGCTATGATGTTTTTTTGGATCTTAAATTTCATGATATCCCAAATACCATATATGGTGCATGCAGAGCCGCTGCCAATTTGGGGGTTTGGATGATAAATGTTCATGCTAGTGGTGGAATGAAAATGTTATTAGAAGCAAAGCGTGCTATAAGTGAATCATCGCATAAACCATTATTAACCGCAGTTACCATCCTAACTAGCATGAATGAAGAAGATTTAAAACAAATTGGTATTTCAGACGGTATGGATGAACAAATTAAGCGTTTAGCCAAACTAAGTTATCAATGCGGTTTAGATGGAGTTGTATGCTCTGCCCTGGAAGCTAAAATGATTAAAGAAGTTACAAATAAGGCGTTTTTAACAGTAACTCCAGGCATCCGTTTAGTTAATAGCCTTAATGATGATCAAAGCCGTATTACAACGCCAGATACAGCAATTAAAAATGGAGCTGATTATTTAGTTATTGGCAGACCAGTTACTGCTTCAGAAAGTCCTAAGACAACTTTACTTAATATATTAAGCCAGCTAGGAATCTTGCAAGATCATCATAATTAAAAACTATAATAATAATTAATCTACCTAAACACTATATATTTAAATAACAGATAATTGTACTATATATTAATATATATGTATTTGCGCCTTATAAAAATCAGGCTACTAATCCAAACTTTTAAAGCTTTTAGTTTTCTAATTGAAAAAGTATTAGATTTAATGCAGTTGCTTTGTCAACTAACTGAGATATATTATCGACCTTAAATTTTGGGTATAATTGTTTATTGACAATAGCATTTATCTCACTTGCAGAAACTTCCTTATTATCTAAAATAGTTGCAACTGCTGCAATATCTTTTATAGATTTATTTAAAGAAAGATAATATAATATTTCACTTTCACGCTTATTCAGTATAATTTCATCTGAAAGTGTATTATATTCTTGAGCCAATTCTAATCCGTTATCTACTGTATCCACATTATAAAATTGAATAATATTTTCAATTTCATTAAGATAATAGTTAATATCATGCTGAGGATCAATAGCTGAATCAAACGTGTTTGACTCACTATAAGCTGAATTGTTTTTAGGAGTATTTTTAATGCTCTCTAGTGTCGAGGAATCACTATATTTATGCTCATTATTATCTTTTTTCCAATAGTGGTTAACTGGCGTAGAAGATAAGGCACCTCTTAAAAATTCATTTTTACCTTGCAATTTATTGTGGTTATGTAATTTTGCGTTTGACATAATTGAATCCTTATAAATAACATATTATTTTATAAAAAAAAGTACTACAAAAAATATATTTCAATAAAACAGTGTAGACAATTAAAAGCTACATTATTTAAACATACTATTTTTTCTAGCGCTAAATTAATAATATTACTATAAGGTTGTGTTATTATCTTAATAGATAATCGATAATACTGAAATTATAACATAAACTAAATTAGAATGTAAAGTTTTTTGTATAGGTGTATAGGCCAGATACATTTTGGAAAGTAGATCCTTTATAGCTAATGAGTAATTGTATCATTTTTAGTTAATTCAAGAAATCTATTGTATGGCGTCATTTTATTGCCAAACCTGACATGCACTCTCTTGAAGTTATACCAATGCAAATATTCACTAAGCCTATGATTGAACTTGTTAATAACATCAAGCAACATGCTCTTTAGTTTTTATTAATCATTATAAAATACTAAACTTTATGTTGATTTAAAGTAACAATAAAATTTTACTATTTTACCATTTATAATAATTATTCCTAGAAATTCCATACTGTTATTAAACTCAGCTAATTTTTTAATATTTATGTTTATTGTTAAATATACATACCTTTGCTATAGGCATGTATATTTATTTAATTCTATTAGCTGATAAATTAACGACGTCTACCTAAATTTTTTAGTGATATTCCTTTTTCCAGATTTAATTCCAGTTCTTCTAGTGGAACATCTTTAGTTTCAGGAGTAAAAAACTTAATTAAAATAAACCCAAGCAAAGATGCAGCACCGAACATCCAGAATGTTTTACCAACACCAAAAAATTTAAACCATACCAAGGTATAACTACCAATAATCCCATTAAATATCCAGTTTGCCATAGTAGTAACTGTTACGCCCAGATCACGTCCTCCAAGTGGGAAAATTTCGGAACATAAAATCCAGATAATTGGTCCTAAAGATACAGCGAAGCCAATTATAAATAATATACAAAAAGCTAATAAGGTATATTGCTCCAGCGTACTTAATATGGTACCATTTGTTTGTAAATTAAATATATAACCAATTACCAAACAGGAAAAAACTAATATGGTCAAACCAATATAAAGTATTGGTTTGCGCCCTAGCTTATCAACAAATTTTATTGCAACTAAGGTAGTTAATACATTAACCAGCCCCACGATTACAGTACCAACTGCTGGATTAGTAAATCCTGCCGTTTGAAATATCTGTCCTGAATAGTACATTAAAGCATTCATACCTGAGAGCTGTTGTAAACATTGCAATAATACCCCAAGTAAAATTACTTTCAAAACCTTTACCCAGCACAGAAAATCCGCGACTTTTAACATTTGCTGTTTGTTTAATTTCCTGTAATTCGAATTCTATTTCATCTTTGTTACTACGAATTCTATTTAAAATTTCGCGGGCTTTATCCATCTTACCTATTAAGGCCATATAACGCGGGCTTTCGGGTAATGTCAGAGTTCCAATTAACATAATTAATGATGGAATTAGCAATACTGATAACATTATTCTCCATGAACCAGTAAATGATAATGAAGCATTAGATAAAAACATAATAAAAATGCCAATTGTTATCATTAACTGATACATAGCAATTAAAGCACCGCGTATTTTGTAAGGCGCTATCTCAGATAAATACAATGGTGCGACAAATGATGCTATACCTATAGCCAACCCTGTAACAAAGCGCGCCAGCAGGAAAATACTAAAAGTATGAGATAAAATAGTAAAAATAACTGATAAAGTAAATAAAACTGCTGCCAGGACTAATACCCGTTTGCGGCCGAATATACGCGACAACCAGCCACTAAACAATGCACCAACTGCAGCTCCCAAGAGTAAATAGCCAGCAACAGACCCTTGTGCTGCCACATCTAAATTAAACTCTTTGGTTATAAAGTCCAAAGTACCATTAACATATGCAACATCGAGACCGAATAATAGACCTGCCAAAGCGGCAATAAAGCTAACCTTTATTACTATAGCATTAGAATTTGTCAAAGACATAAATTAACCATCCTCTAAAAATGTTAATATGAAATTTTGTAGTGCAGATTATAGCTCAACCATATATTAACTATCAGATAAAATTATGCTGCAGCGCATAATACTACTAAAATAGTTATGTACTTCTCTCAATTATCCCCTAAAAATAACTTCTTCTATACAAAATATAAAATTAGCGTACAATAATGACTTTAAAACTTTAATTTATACAACAGGATCACATATGAAGATAATAAATAATTACTTAATTAATGAGCTTAAACCCATATTTAAACTACAGTATTTAAGTAATGATATATTTGCGGCAATATCATTAGTTGTTATAGCGATCCCGCTATCATTGGCAATTGCTGTTGCTTCATCCGTAAGTCCTAGTGTAGGAATAATCTCTGCCATTATAGGCGGTATTTTAGGTGCGATATTTGGCGGCACCCGCCTTGGAGTCACCGGGCCTGCTGTGGCTATGTCGGTATTAATTGCCAGCAGCGTTGAATCTTATGGGTTTAGCAGTATTATTATTATCGGGATTATTTGTGGGATTTTACAAATTATCTCTGGTATATTTAAACTTGGCCGTTTTGCTAAGTTAGTTCCGTTATCATTAGTTCTAGCTTTTACTGCAGGTATTGGTTTTTTACTCTTTTTTAGACAGCTGCCATTAGCATTTAATGATACAATCTTACCTAATTCTAATCCATTTCTCAATGTAATAGAGCATATAAATTTATATTTGGGCAAGGCTAATCTTACTTCAGTAATTATTGTAATTTCTACAATACTTATTTTAAAAATTGTACCTAAATTTTATCCTAAAGCACCCTCATTTTTATTTGCTGTTGCAATTCCTACTTTGATAGTTTATTTTTTTAATATAAAAAATATAAATTTAGTGGGAAGCATACCGCACAATATAATCAATACCGAAACTTTGGATTTTAGCAAAATTTCTAACTGGGGCAGCTTATGTATTATTGCTGGTGAGGTATTTCTTTTAGCTTCTCTTGAGACCTTGCTTTCATCTAACGCTGTTGATATGATTAGCAATAACAGCGACTTACATGATCCAGATCAGGAGCTAATTGGCCAGGGTATATCTAATATTGGTACTGTTGTCTTTGGTGGAATACCAGTTACCGGACTTATAGCCAGATCATCAGTTAACGTAATTTCTGGTGGCAAAACCAGACGGGCGGCTATTTTTCATTCTCTAATAATTTTGCTTATTATTTCTACCTGCCCGATTATAATCGAAATAATCCCAATAGCAGTTCTGGCGGGCATTTTAATTGCTGCAGCCATTACCATGATGAATTTTAAACAAGTAGCTCAGTTATGGAGAACCAATAAACCAGAGTTTGTCGTCTATCTAATTACTTTTGCTGCCATTGTAACTACCGGCTTAATGGCTGGAATTCAAACCGGACTTTTTGCAGTATTTATTATGGTTGGCTTTCGCAAGTTTAAAACCAAAACGTCAGTAAAATTATGGACAAATAATAATATACTTCGGGTTAACTTAGCTGGCAGCATTACTATTTGGTCCTATGATAAACTATCTAAAATTGAAGAGTTTGCTGCTACAACAAAAGGTTTAAAATTTGTAATTTTTGAATTTGATAAACTGCATGGTATTGATGCTGCTGGTGCTACCTTGTTAATTAAAATAGCGAAAAAATTAAAAGCTTTAAACATTAACGTTATTTTTCATGGGTTGACAGACAAACAGCGTGACACAATTCAAATAAATAGTGATCAGGATAATAATTCATTTTTTATTACACTTAATGAAGGTGAAATTAAAAACACGCTTGAAGCAAATGGAGTAGCTCACTCTGCAAAAGATGCATTAAAATATGGTATGACAAAGTTTATGAGCGACTATGCAAATGATAATAAAGTATTAATTTCTACCCTAGCCAAAGGTCAAAAACCACATACATTATTAATAACCTGCTCTGACAGCAGGCTTGACCCGAATGTATTTTTTGGGGCAAATCTGGGTGAATTATTTATTGTTCGAAATGTGGGCAATGTTGTACCGCCTTTTGATGCTTCAAATACTTATAGTGAAGTTGCGGCTATTGAATTTGCGTTGAATGAATTAGGAATCAGAAATATTGTATTATGTGCTCATACCGAGTGTGGCGCAGTTAAAGCATCTATTCCTATGAACGATTTACCATATGTAGGATTAAATAACTGGCTAGAGCTAATCCGCAACGGGTTTAAAGTAAATAAACCATTAACTACTGATATGGGCGTTAAAATTAATTTGTTACATCAGGCAACAAATCTTAAAACTTATCCAAAGGTTCAGGAATTACTTAAAACAAAAGAATTAAATTTAAGTGCATGGATTT
>JAJFBO010000058.1 GCA_020697025.1 Burkholderiales bacterium | reverse complement strand
CATATTGACTATATGTAAGATCCGTAATAACATGAATTTTATATGAACTATTCAATTCAAGATTATGAGGTAAATCCTTACCAACAAAATAAATATCCCAAATATTCAAATCTATAATACCACGCTTTATTGCTAACTCAATTATATGTATTCCACGATAAAACAAGTTCCGTAAATTATTAGGGCGAGCATAGAAAAAGAATTTTTTCTTATTAGTAAATTTATTTTTTTCCCAGTAATAATTTTTTATATCAAATGATGGCTCAAAATATTGTCCATTATCTGTAATATTTTTAAGCCCAGTATTTACTAAATGGTTATATAATAATTTACTATTGACAATAAACTTGATCTTTGTATTGGCCAAGGTTTCTGAACATAGTAAATGTTCATCTCCATAAGGGTAAAACATGCGCTCATCTTCTTGTAACAAGTATAAAATTTTATCATTTTTTATACTTTGAGTTGTAGAGTAGGTAGTCCACCAGGATGTAGTTATAAAATAGTCATCACTAAAAACGTCTATTTCTATTTTGGTATCTAAAAAATCAGCAAATACAAAACTAATCTCATTAACAAACTCTATTCCATAATGATCTAATATTTCTTTAATCCTAAATTCCTCTGCTAAATGTGTTCTGGTAATAATTCTCACCCTTGCATTATTTTTTTGAGCTAATAAAAAGGTAAATACAATTGCGGTAATAACGCCTCCAAATAAGCTATCCCTATTTATACTATCAGTTACTAAATTAATTCGTTTCTCAATATTTTGTTTACTGTGAAAAACTTTTAAGGGCGCCAACTGATCAAATCGCAGGTTATATAAATGAGAAAGATTTTGTGTGTTATTTATGGAAGAATTACTGCCTGCAACTAATGCTCCATTTTTAGAGGTTAGAACGGCTATAATCTTTTTTATTAATGCTTTTTTACCATGAACTCTACTATAATTAATTATTTTATGTATGTATTGCATTTTTTCCCATTCTATTTGTTAAAAATCTCATAATTTTACGCATAGGTCCAGTGATTCTCCAACTATTGGAATTATATACTGTTTGTAATTCTTGCGCTTTTATCTGTAGTTCTTGTGTTTTTAGATGTAATTCTAAATTTTGAGCTTGTATAGTGTGTATATATTCTTTATAATTAGTATTAATTAAATTTATTAATTTATCTAATAGTAATTTTTCATTCATCGTTTTAAAATATTTAAAATTATAAATTTTGGCAACCTCAATAATTTTTTCCAATAAATAATAAGTGTTCACATTATCAGCCACATAACCATGTTTATAATTTAATACTCTTTCAGGAGGGGCACCAATATTAAAACAGATTATGGGATATCCCATTTGCATAATCTCATCTGCGGTATAACAGTATGTTTCAGGGCATATTGATGGTATAATAAATAAATCGACTCCTGATTCAAGTACAGTTTTTATCAAATTTTCCTGAGTATACGGCCCTGTAACTATTGCATTATTAACTTCTTCATATGCCTCACCGATAACTGTTAATCTAATAGGTAAATTTAATACCCTAATATATGTAGATAATTCCTGTAATTTCCATAATCCTTTAGTTGGCGCAATAACGCCCAAGACACCAATATTAATTATCATTTTAGTCGAAAAATCGACTTTATTTACTATTTTTGGCAAAGGATTCTTACTTAATGCATAATGAGATATACGGCTGTCTAAATCAGAATAACATTTTAATAATAATTTTCTTGAAGAATCAGAAAATACATAAATTTTTGAACATGCCATTAACAGAGGTAAAAATGGTTCTCGCCATTCCCTTATTGATAAAGCATGGGAAACTGGATAGTTCAAAAATAACTTATTTTTGGATAAACAATTATTACATATTTCTTCGTTAATAGGTAACTCACAAAATTTACCTTCATTATTAAGAAGATTTATTGTTGGACATAAGCTGAAATAATCATGTAAATAAAATAATGTAGGTATATTGTTATCAACAATATATTTGGTTATATCTTTTAATGCATGATTTAAGTTTTCTAAAGTCATTAAATGATTTATTTCAATTTTAGCTATATTTAGCAAAGACAGCTCATTTAATAACTTGTCTATTTCAGTAAAAGTATACTTATTTATAAGCTTTTTATTATTAATTATTTCAATATTATCAACAGAGGTTTGATTCAGTGAACGAACTAATATTATTAACTCATTATCTAAAAGATAATCTTGTAAAAAAAGTTCAGTTCCACCTCCCCAAAAATGACTAAATATTAATTTTATTTTTTGTGAAGATAGATTCTCAGTAATTAAATTCTTCATTAACTTTAGATATTTCTAAAATAAAGATTTGGGTATTGGTAAAATACCAATAATGAATTAAGGTAAAGTATAATAATGCGTAATTTTTATAATTAAAATTTTCTAGCAAGTTTACCTAACAGCCTTAAAGGTAGAGTAATTTTCCAACTTCTACTATTTTGAATCGTGTGTATTATATTATTCGCATTCTCTAGCTGCCTTTTTAAAGCATTAAACTGGTCACTTTCATAATCTTCTCTTGCAAAATTATCCTTATACTTCTTTAAATCATTTACTTGAATTTTATATTGATCTATCAAACAACGCTGTTCAGAGCATTCTAAATTCTTTTTTTGTAATGATTTAACTAATTCTAATACTTCACCGTTTAAATTATTTACTTGTAATATTGGGTACAAGCTTTCTACGTGCTTGTCGTAAAAATTTACTATCTCTTTAAACATTGCTTGTGCAGATATTTCATCTACAAGCTTTGAAGATGGATAATCTTTCAAAAAATCCGCTTGTGCACCTAACTTGAAAGCAAGTATCGGTATGCCAGTAGCTTTCATTTCATGCACAACATATGAAAATGTTTCTGGGCAAATGCTTGGCTGAATAAACATATCAACTTCTAACCGGTTAATTAAGTCAGGTAATTGTTCCGGTTTATATGCACCATGCAATTTAAGAAATGGAGTATTTTCATAGGCCGGATATTCAAACCATCCTAAAACATGATAACAAATATTTAAGCGCATTTTAGCAGTTTTATCTACTAAATCTTTTAATATTCTCGAACCTTTATGTTCATCAATATAGCCTAATAAATAAATATTCATAAAACTACTTTTAGTAACCTTCTTTTTTTTCTCAATATTTTTTGTTTCTTTAACACAATGAGGCTTAACAATTATTTTCTCTAGATATTGATTTCCATATGCCTTACTAAAAATTTCAGCTGTTGACTGTGAAGGAACAATTATAAACCTTACATGATCAAATATTTTTAACCATAAATTACGCCAATTCCTAATGTCACCATTTAATTCAGGCTGATATAAACTAATTTGTTTTTTCGCAAAATGAGTGGTATTAGGTGAATGAGTATATTTATCGATGCAGTTTTTACATTCTATGTAAGATGGAACACCACAATATTCTCCATTAAAATTTAGTAAATTAACAGTGGGACACAAACTAAAAAAATCATGTAGATAAAGATTTAGCTCAATTAGCTTACAAGCATTAATGATTTCGTCAAAAATTTCTGGGAAATTATTAGTCCAAATTAAGTGATTAATATAAATTTTATTTAACTGAAATTTATTTATTAATTCATTTAAATTTTTATAATGTAAGAGACTCTCTTCATTATCCATTATTAATTTGGCATCAACTCCTGATGACCAATTTAATATATTAATAATTAATACTGGATGATCGTTGACTTTATTTAATAAAAATCTATATCCACCACCTCCATCTAAAGTATTTAAATAAGCTTCTCCGCTTGTTTGCAAAAAACGCTGGATTAATATATCGTCCATAGGATTTATCCTTAACTAACCTGTAAATTGTCTTACAAAACTTCCAAATGCACGAAGCGGCTTGGTTAGCTTCCAACTATTAGAATTTAGTAGTAGGTTTAATTGTTGTTGTGTTAACTTTATTGCATTATCTTCCGCTCTAGCATTAGATATATTATCATTATACCAGGCTAAATATGTTATATCCGAAAAAGGATCTACAAAAGTGTTTGCCAAATTAGCATCCTTTCGATAAAACTTTCTTTGATCTTTAGTTATCTCAGTACCATTATGGTAATAACTAAATTGCCATTTACGCAGACTAAATTTTGGGTTATCTAGTTTTTTACATTCACTTATATACCAGTCCCTAAGTAAAAATAATTGTGGCATATTAAGCGCATATTTATTTAACATATTTAATTGTGCACCACTATCAAAGCCAGAAAAATGATAAAAACATAATTTATAATCATTATTAATATATAAGTTTTCCAAGTCTTTTCCATCTACATGACGATGAGTTAAATTCCATGTTGCCACATTATATTGTGGGTCTCTTAGAACTTTTACTCCTGAGAACACGGCAGGTACCATATCACACCAGCTTTGATCTGTAAATACTCCATTAGGAATATCATCGTAGCAATATAAATCTAATCTATCCTTCCACCATTTAGCAAATTTACGTCCATTAATATCATTTTTAATACCAACAAAACCAAGATTATAAATACCATGTTTTAGAACTGAAATCTCGTTATCCCAAACAGCAGAAGAAGTTTTTTCAATATCCGTTAAATGAGGTGTTAGCAATACTGAATCTTTATCAAAGTGACTTGTTAATTGTTCTAAATTATCAAAGATAGCTATATCAGGATCAAAGTAAAAAGCAGCTTCGCAATCTGGCTTATTCAACAAATAGCATAGTGCACTTCCTTTTACTGCTGTGCAAAATTCAACCAATGTATGTTTAAACTGCCACTGTACATATTCTTCTTTAGTTAAGGCTTTATCAAATCCATCCGTAATAGTAAGCATATTATGTGTAATTACCTCATCTATATCACTATAGCTTAATATCTCTTCTAGTGTATTACTATCTACATCCTCTGAAACTACTAGACAAAATTTCCATGTTGGATGGAATTTTTTAAGTGTTGTGGATAACACTCGTGCTTTAGGAAAATAATTTAATGCGATACTCGTATAAACATAAACTGACATTGCTGATTCCTTAAGTTATTTATTAAACTTGATTATATACACTATATGACATTGTTAAACTACATAAAAGAAATATTATTAACCCAGAAATGAACCCTTTATTTTTGAGCAATTTCAGATTTGCAGATAGTGTACCTATAGATATTAAAATAAGTGACAAGAGTAAAAAGTACCGTGTCTCGACAAAGGATTGTGCCATTACTAAACTAGGCAATGCTAGCGTTAAAATATAAAATACCTTTTGTCCAGTTGCCTGGTAACGTATATAATTATAAAGATAATATATTCCCAAAAATATTAAGATATAGTTGATTAAAGAAAAAAACTCTCTATTACCAGATTCAGAAACATATACTTGAGGATATTTAATATCTAATCCATTAAATACTCTTACCGAATACATTTTTAAAAAATCAAGTGGATAGGTTTTTATCAATTCTAGGTACTTACTGATAGTTAATTGCCCGGAAGAATTAAGTCCCTCTTTTTTTAGTATTTCGACTCCAGTATTATCTTTTATTTCAAAGGGTGAGGTTTTTTGTACAGTTATACCTTTAAATAATATCAATTGTATTACATCATCTTGATCATTATGCAGAGGAAGCCTTGATATAAACACCTTATTCGACATAAATAAAAACAATATAGGTATCAAAAATAATATAATTTTTAAAAACCTCGGTGGCACTGATAAAAGCATAAAAATTAAAATAAATAAAATAGATATATAATAATTAGATCTTATTAAACAACTAATTGCAACACTAAAGCCCGCAAAAAATTTCCAAGGCAATCCCTCACGTGTTAGTAAGGCTAACCCAAATAACAAAAAAAATGCTGGTGTAAGATCAGGCAAAGGACAAAAAAATTGCTTTCCATATAAAAAAATTAATGCACAGCCAAGTAATATAATATTCATAGAATGAATTCTTACTATACCTAAATTTTTGGCAAGAATTGGAAGGATATAATTTACTAATAAAGTGAAAATTAAACAGCCATAAATTGCATAGCAATAATAAAAATCAATATTAAATAAATTGGCAGCCCCATTTATTATAGATAAGAGTAAAAACCACATATAGCCGCGATATTCAACGTATGAATAATAAGGCATGCTCGAAAATAAATTTTTAGCTACATTTATGTTTTCAAGGGCATCCATACCAGTATTTACAGTTAAAAAGGTAAGCATTGCATATATAAACATTATACTGAAACCTAAAGCCAACGGCAGCGCATTAGTAGAGCCAGAACTTAACAAAAAAAATAATATTAGAAGCACTGGTAAAATATGTAAAATAAACTGAAGTAGTTGTGTTAACAAAGGTAAATTACCATTTAGAAAAAAATTTACCGGTATTGAAGCAGTATTAACGATATTTTTTTCATAACTAATACTAAAAAGTCTTTTTCCTGAAATATCTGAAATATATATATCGCGAATAAAGCACTCTTCATTCTTATACCCAATAGGACTAGCGCAGGTAATATTAAACTTATTATATTTCCCTGGTCCAAGTGGTATAATATGTTCCCTCATAATAGTATCTGCTGAAATTGCTGCTTCCTTACGGGTTTCA
>JAJFBO010000057.1 GCA_020697025.1 Burkholderiales bacterium | reverse complement strand
TATTCGAAAAAAATAGTTTGGTAATTCCAGAACCACTGATATCCAACCTGGTTAGATCGATGTTTTTTGATTGTAAAAATGATTCCAATATTTTATAATCAGCCAAAAATTGAGGGATTTGACCGGGAAGCCCATTAAATGTTGGTAGTATAATGCTATCATCAGCACCTTCAAAAACTTTTCCAGAACCAGAAATCAAGCCATCTTCACCAAATCTGGCAACAGCTGCATATTCGTTTATATATACGGTAATTGCATCTGGAAATTCACGATTTACAGTTACCGATTGTACCCAGGGAACTTGCAAAAATTCCCGCTGTAACCGGTTAATATCCAAGGTAAAAAAAGTACCACGTAAGCGATTTTTAGCAATATAGGACAATTGTTCCCGCGTAATATGCGTAGTATTTCCCTTAATCGTAATTCGCTGGATAGTAAACCAATTCTGTAAGATATAAAATGCCATACTGGCGATTATGATAAAAACCGCCAGGGCTCCTATTAAATACGCTAACCGATTGACAAATTTTATATTGTCAAACATACCTAAGCTCCTAACCTAATGATGCACCATCTAATATCTTTAAACATAATTGATCAAAACTAATGCCTGCAGCTTTAAATGCTTGTGGTGATAAACTATGGCCAGTCATACCAGGTATTGTATTAATCTCTAAAAAATATGGTTTATTCGTTTTATCCAACATAAAATCCAGGCGTGCCACACCCCTTGCACCAACTGCTTTATATCCCGCTTTTGCATAATCTTTTATCTGTTGTTCTAAACTCGTTTCTAATGGATATGGACAAATATAGACCGTATTATCAGTAAAATATTTGTTCTGGTAATCATAATCCCCAGCTGGAGCCTCAATTTTAACTGCTGGATATACTACCCCATCGCAAACAGTAATGCTAAATTCAGCTCCAACTATCATCTCTTCTACTAATATCGAGTTATCATTTTTAAATGCTGTTTCAAGCGCCAAATTTAAATCTTCCCATTTATACACTTTGGATAAACCTAATGTCGAACCTTCATGTACCGGCTTAATAATTATTGGCAATTTAAAATTGGCTTTTATTTGATTAACATCTGCCGTTTCCAAATATAAGCCCTTAGGCATTGGTATATTGTATGTACTCCAGACTAATTTAGTTCGCTGCTTATCCATAGAAAGAGCGCTTGCTAATACCCCGGAACCTGTATATGGAATTTGTAGATATTCTAGAGCTCCCTGCAAAATTCCATCTTCACCCGCTTTGCCGTGCGTCATTAAAACCACTCTATTAAATCCTTGAGTTTTTAATTCAAAAATAGATTGTTTTGCCGGGTCAAATGCGTGTGCATCAATTCCACTATTAATTAAGGAATCTAAAACAGCATTACCACTCATTAATGATATCTCAGATTCTTTGGACCACCCGCCCATTAATACCGCAACCTTACCGTACTTTTTCATTCTTTTATACCTAATTTTCTATTAACATATCCGGCAACTTACCAATACTTCCAGCACCCATGGTAACTACCAAATCATTATTTTCTAATATATTTAGCAATAACTTTTTGGCTTCAGATAAATCAGTAGCAAAAATAATATTGTCAGATCTTAGTAACTGTATAGCATTTGCCAAAGCTTTTCCATCTGCCTTTGGAATTAAGCTCTCTCCAGCTGAATATACTTCCAGTAAGATCAGCACATCGACTTCACTTAACACTTTTACAAAATCATCAAATAAATCCCTGGTTCTGGTATAGCGGTGTGGCTGAAATAACAAAATCATTCTGCTTGTCGGATATGCATCTTTAAGAGCACTAATAGTTACCTTTAACTCTGCTGGGTGATGTCCGTAATCATCAATTAACATTGCAGTTTTATTACCCCGCATTATATCCGGATAACGCTGCGTACGCCTGCCGACCCCATGAAAAGAAGCAAGGCCTTTAGCAATATCTGCCATATTGCCTTCACATTCCAACGCAACAGCAATTACGGCCAAGGAATTTAGCACATTATGAATGCCTGGGGTATTTAAAGTAATTGGATATATAGTATTTGATGATTTAATACAAACATTAAAGCACATCTTACCTGACTTACTTTGAATATCAGTCGCATAAATATCGCTCTTATTTGTTAGCCCATACGTTACAATCCGTCTAGATATTTTTGGTATGATTTCTTTAACTCTACTATCCTCATTACACAAAATAGCGCACCCATAAAACGGCAATCTGTGTAAAAAGTCAATAAAAGTTTGCTTTAACTTATTTTCATCATGATCATAAGTATCCATATGATCCAAATCAATATTAGTTACCACTGAAATTAGCGGGTTTAGATATAAAAATGATGCGTCTGACTCATCAGCTTCTGCAACCAGATAATCACCACCTCCAAGCTTGGCATTTGTTCCAGTTACTGCTAGTTTTCCACCAATAATAAATGTTGGGTCTAAACTGCACGCACTTAATACCTCAGCGCATAAACTAGTAGTAGTAGTCTTCCCATGAGTACCTGCAATTGCAATACCATATTTAAAACGCATTAATTCAGCAAGCATGGTTGCTCTGGGTACAATTGTAATTCCCTGCTCATTGCCAGCAATTATCTCCGGATTTGATGCAGGTATTGCTGTAGAAGATACAATTACATCGCTACCATTAACATTGCCTGCCTTATGCCCTATGTATACAGTAATGCCCATGTCTTTTAATCTAGTTGTATTAGAGCTGGTTATTGCATCAGAACCAGACACAATGTATCCCAGATTATGCAGTACTTCTGCTATACCGGACATTCCAACACCGCCAATGCCTATAAAATGGATTCGTTTTATCTTATGTTTCATTTATATTCAATTATCAGAATTAATTATATCAACACCAATAGGTGGTTTAAATTTAAAATCATCTGCTGATGTTTTTGCTTCTTTTCCGACTTTTACATTAGTAAAACTAATCGCACTTTTATTATCAAAGCTATCGATAAATTTCATCTGGCTTAATAACCCGGTATTTTTTGCGAACCCCATGGATACTGACTTAAATCCATTATTATCACTAATAGTCTTTGGATTTAAATTTACCCACTCCAAACCATCGCTTTTAGCCCCGGAAGAAATTGTATAGCTTTTCTTAATATTGGTACCTCCAGCTAAAAGTAAAGCCGGAGATTTTCCCAGGGAGCTGTTTAATTTTTTTATAGTTACCTGTTTTAGTTCTTTATCATAAATATATATATCTTTGCTATTACTAATAATTAATTGACCATCTTTATATTCCCATCGAAATTTATTTGGTCGTAAAATTTGCATCGACCCGAGGCTCACCCGGTTTTTTTTATTACCATAAACTGTCTGTGTAAAGTCACCGGTAATTTGCTTATTTTGCAAAAACATATCAAGGGATTTTATTGCATCTGCATATACTATACTACCTGAAATAGACATACTTAAAAATATTATTTTTTTAAACATAATTTTCCTTTTATTATTTAATATAGTCCAGGTAAAACCTATCCTTCAAATTTTGGGGCACGTTTTAGTAATGTATTTACCGTTTGTAAAATATCAGCATTTTCATATATTATATTATATACTGCACTAACAATTGGCATTTCAAGCCCTAATCTTTTACTCAATTTAAATATTTCCCGTGCTGCATAAACTCCTTCAGCCACATGACCTAGATTTTTCAAGATTTGTTCGCATTTAAACCCTTTAGCTAATTCTAAACCAACGGTTCGATTGCGGGATAAATCACCAGTACAAGTAAGAATTAAATCGCCTATTCCGGTTAGCCCATAAATAGTTTTAGCTTCTCCACCCATTGCTATAACCATTGCTGCTAGCTCATTAAGGCTTCTAGTTATTAATGCTGCACGTGCATTATGCCCTAACTGCAAACCATCAGAAATCCCTACCGCAATAGCCATAATATTTTTAACGGCACTGCCAACTTCAGAACCAATTACGTCAGTGTTGGCATATACTCTAAAATTGGGTATCAAACTAAACTGGTTAATCCATTTCTTGGCAAACTGGGTATTACTACTACTTAAAGTGATTGCCGTTGGCAATCCTTGAGCTACCTCTTTAGCAAAAGAAGGTCCAAGTAATGCCCCAATATTTTCAAATCCGCCTAATACTTCTTTAGCAATTTGATTGGGAAATAACCCGCTACCAATTTCTAATCCTTTACAAACCCAAAGTATATCGGGTAAATGATTAGCACTATAAGTTTTAATTTGCAGCAATATTTCCCGTAAGCCGGATAATGGAGTTGCAATAATCACCAAATCCTTCCCTTTAATTGCACAGGCAATATCAGAAGTTATTTGTACTTCATCTGAAAACCTGACTTCAGATGGAATATAATCCGGATTAGTGCGGGTTTTATTAATAATGTCAACTTTGTCCTGGGCGCGCCCCCATAGAGTGACTTGCATAACATGACTAAAAGCAATAGCTAATGCACTTCCCCAGGATCCATAGCCTAAAATTCCAACCTTGGATTCCATTTTTTATCAGTTAATCGTATTTGTTGCTGGAGCCACCTGTGCTTGTTGTTTTTGCTGGTATAAATAAGCGAAATTCACAGGAGCTAAAATAACTGGTGCAAATCCAGCACGATTAGTTAAGTCTGTTACAGCTTCTCTTAAATATGGAAACAATATATTTGGACACTCAACATTATTTAAAATCTCAAATTGATCTTCTGGAATATTACGCATTTGGAAAATACCAACTTGATCAATCTCAATTAAAAACATTTGTTCAGTACCAATTTTTGCATTTATAACTGCATGTAAAACAGTTTGATAAATACCTTCATCTATTTTTTCACTATTAAAGCTTAAGTTTAATTCAATATTTGGCTGCTCACGATTGAGAAAAATTTTGGGCGCATTTGGTAATTCCATAGACAAATCCTTCACATAAATTTTGTCTATGCTAAATACTGGCTGATTATTATTTGCAGTGTTTTGGTCACTCATTCTTTATCCTTTGGTTATAATTAAAATTAATCGGATATTTTAACATAAGCAATTGGTATATTTGTGAGTAAAATACATAAATTGTTGATCCATCAAGAATTTATTTAAAATTCGCCTCCAGATTTAGTAGTGTCTTTTTTTTTATAGATATGGTTTAATATCTACCTGAGAGCAGTTATTTTTTAAACTGCGATTATATCCCTGAGGATTTACTATTCTTATAGAGCATTTAATTAAGTGCTTTAGCGAATGTCATTATTGATAGTGATTCAAAATCCTCACGAATACAATTGCAACATAAAATTATCCTAAAATAACAATTTATATCCACCACTTTTATAGCTTAGATAAAATGATTTATATAAAATCATTTTATCGAAGTTATAATAATATCTTATTATTATATAGTCTATTAGCTTGATTAGCCCAGAGTAAATTAAAGTTATAATACTTAGCTTTCCTATACATTAATTCATGAAATAGCATAATAACTTTGCTTAAAGATAACCTTAATTTATTCCTTTATAGTTTATAATTCATAACTTCGACAAAAAATGGTTTATAGATCATAGGAGCGAATTTATGAAATTTAATACTAAGCATGGACAGTTAATCGATGTATCTGCACTAACTTTATCTGAAGTAATTAAGATATTACGCCGATTAAATACTGAATTAGCCAGCCTTATTGAAAAATATGTATCTAAAGACGAAATCCTCTTTTTTAAGGCAAGTTTTCCATTTGGTTCTAAAATAATTCATAATAGGGAAGTATTTTTGCCTTTGGTTGATGGCGGCAGTATATCATTTAATGATCTGGCACTACCTGCTGTGTTACATGAACATTTAAGCTATATCCCAGGCGTTACCAATCCAGTTGGCCTTGTTCTTAACAAAGAATCTGAATTCTATAAAGAAGTAGATAACCGCATTGAATGTTATCAAACGATAATTGCAGGGCAGTTAATCGGCTTTGCCAATGTTATTGATAGCGTTACTCCCAATAATTCTACCTATCGTAAAAAAGCCTTTATATCTGACTGGAATCTGGATGCAGGAGCCAGAACACTTTTTATGTTAGCAAATATATCTAATAGCCAGCAGCATAAAAATTTAATGGATGCTTATAAAATACATTTTGAAAAGCCAACAGATTATATACAGCAATGCCAGATTTTTAAAGCAATTAGCGGTAGTGCTTCATCTTCATGGCGACAGGAAATTTTATTTTTTTCAACAAAGTTTCTGCAACGATTAAAAACTGATACTTCTTATGATGCCCTTTATAAGAAATTCTTGCATATCCATCGCTCTGCATATACAATATGGCATTATGCAATTCGTACCTGGGATAGCGAAATTAATCGGGTAATGAGTGCAACCGGTGCAAATGATTATTCTTCTTATGCCGTGAACATAGCCAAGCATTTACTTTTAATTGTTGCTGGTGGCGCCCCAGGATTTGCTCCAGTTACCGATGATAGCATGTGCCCCAATATATTAATTGAGGAAGCATATACTAAACATGGCTATGGACTTACCCGTCAATGGCCTAACCTTATACAACCTGTACAATTTAATTTAATAAATAAATATCCGGTTTATTACTCTCCTAATTTATCAACCTTATTTAATTTTAATCCTGAAACATTTAAAGG
>JAJFBO010000056.1 GCA_020697025.1 Burkholderiales bacterium | reverse complement strand
TAACTTCACCCTCATATCCCCCTATTGAATTTAAATTTACAAACCGCGAGTTTTTAATAATTGCCTATGAAACCGATATTGATGCATTAAGAGAAGTTGTACCAGAACCACTTGAAGTTTATGATCCAATTGTAAAATTTGAATTTATAAAAATGCCCGATTCAGTTGGGTTTGGTGATTACACCGAGTCTGGGCAAGTGATTCCCGTAAAATTTAATGGTAAAAAAGGATCTTATGTGCATTCAATGTATCTGGACGATTTAGCACCAATTGTAGCTGGGCGCGAAATTTGGGGATTTCCTAAAAAACTAGCCAACCCCAAGTTGGAAATTTCTGGTGATACGCTAGTTGGCACACTAAACTATAATAAACAGTCAGTTGCAATAGGTACAATGGGTTATAAATATCAAGAACTGGATATTAAAGACCTGAAAACAAAGATTGAACAAGAACCTAATTATCTGTTAAAGATATTGCCAGATGTAGATGGTACAACTGCCCGCGTATGTGAACTTGTCGAATATCATATAAAAAATCTGACGATTAAAGGAGCCTGGAGCGGTCCTGCAGCACTGCAATTATTTGAACATGCTCTGGCGCCAGTTGCCAGACTACCTGTTAAGCGTATAATATCTGGCACTCATATTGTTAGTGATTTAACTCTTGGGTTTGGTACAGTTGTATATGACTATCTAAAAAAATAATATTATACCAAAATGAATGTATAACTTCTTAGTCTTTATATTTGAAAAGGTCATCTTATGTCTAAAACCACAAAAAGCCCTACAGTAGTAGATGCGCCGCATCAGACTAAAGAAGCTAGAATACCAGAATTTTACCCTCTGCCTAAAACTTCTAAACGTGAAGTTATCTTTGTATTTCAAGGAGGCGGTGCATTAGGCGCGTATCAGGTTGGCGCATACGAAGCTCTGACTGAACACGATTATCTTCCTAATACTTTAGTCGGTATCTCAATTGGTGCAATTAACGCAGCAATTATTGCTGGCAATCCCCCAGAATTAAGAAAACAGCGGCTTCATGAATTTTGGGATAAAATAACTACTAAAATGCCTTTCCCTATGAAGGCAAATCTTGGTTTAGCCAAATTTCATAATTGGGTAAGTGCTGGTATATCACTTACTTTTGGGCAAAATGGTTTTTTTGTACCTAAAGTTTTGGATCCTGCTTCTTTAATAGATGCCACCCCTGAGCAACTTTCCTATTATGATACATCTCCTTTGCGCGAAACATTACTTGAACTCATTGATTTTGATTATCTCAATAAAGGAAAAATCCGGTTATGCATGGGCGCGGTTAAACTAGATTCTGGCGAATTTGTATTTTTTGATAATACCATAATGAAAATAACGCCTGAGCATATTATGGCATCTTGTGCATTGCCTCCCGGATTCCCGCCAATTAAAATTGGCGAAAGTTATTATATTGATGGCGGGGTGTTCTCTAATACACCACTAACTAAAGTAATTGATGATTTTGCTACTACAGAACAAGATGTTAAAAATATTTTATGCTTTATGATTGATCTTTTTCCACTTAGTGGCCCATTGCCACATAGTATGGATGGCTTAATGGAGCGGGTGAAGGATATTCGCTATTCGTCACATTCTAAACGTGCTAATGCCCTTTATGCTACTACACAAAATTTATCTCATGCAATTCATTTTTTAACTAAGAAAATGACTAATGAACAATTAAAAGATAAAGCCGTGCAGGACATAATAAAATTAGGATATGCGCATCGCTTAGATATAATTCATTTAGTTTATCATTCAGAAAAAGGTACTGAGCTCGCCAGTAAAGATTATGAGTTTAGCGAAGAGAGCGCCATAAAACACCGGAAACTTGGGTATATTAATACTATAAGTATGATTGAAGCAGAAGAAGAAGAGTGGACAAAAACCCATCGATCCGGGCTTACAGTGTATACATTGGAAGCACAAAAAGCTGTGTCACATAAAATTTAATAATCAAAGGAGAACAATATGCTTGGAAATCTAAAAGGAAAAGTAGCCATTATCACTGGGAGTGCCAGTGGAATTGGTAAAAGGGTTGCACAAATGTTTGCCGAACATGGAGCAACCGTAGTAATTGCTGATCTCAACCTGGATTCTGCTCTTATAGTAGCTAATGAAATTAGGGATACCTATAAACAAGATACGTTAGCCGTTGCCATGGATGTGACTGATGAAGCACAAGTAAATGCCGGTGTTGAAGCAACCTTTAATAAGTTTGGCAAAATTGATATTTTAGTTAGCAATGCAGGAATTCAAACCATATCACCTATTGTTGATTTTGAATTTGCTAAATGGAAACGTTTATTTGATATTCATGTTCATGGCGCATTTCTAACTACTAAAGCATGCATGCAAAAGATGATTGAGAAAGGCAATGGTGGTAGAATCATTGTGATGGGCTCTGTTCATTCATTTGAAGCATCAAAAAATAAAGCGGCTTATATTACTGCAAAACATGGCTTACTGGGTTTTGTACGCGCGATTGCTAAAGAAGGAGCCCAGTATAATATTAGCTCTAATTTAATTGGACCTGGGTTCGTTAAAACTCCACTAGTTGAAAAACAAATTCCAGAACAGGCGAAATCGCTGGGAATTACTGAAGACGAAGTAGTTAAAAGTATTATGCTGGGTGAAACTGTTGATGGTGAATTTACTACTACAGATGATATTGCCAATCTTGCTACATTCCTAGCAGGATTTGAAACAAATGCTTTAACCGGACAGTCAATAATCGCTTCACATGGCTGGCATATTCAGTAAGGCATTAACATGAAATATATAGATAATGTAGATTTTGCAAAAAAACTACAAACAACCAGTGGTAATATTGATACCCAGAATCTAATCCGTGCTTCTGAACTCCTCGAAGAGTTAAGCGGTAATTTGCAATATACAATTAGTGGCTACATCAATAATAAAAACAAGCCTGTACTTACAGTCCAGGTTTGTGGTAAAATAATGACTTTGTGTCAGAATTGTCTTGAAAAATTGGATATTTCTATAGATTGTACTAATGATGTCCCAATTTTCTATACTGAATCTGATATGGATAACGCTATATTTGGTGATGAAGCAGAATATACTGATGGCGTTTTAGCTGATGCACACCTTTATATTCAAAGCTTTATTGAAGATGAATTAATCATGTCTTTGCCTATTGCTCCCAAACACGAGACGTGTGAGCCAATAACATATCATGATAAGCCAGATAGCCCATTTAGCGTTCTAACTAAATAAACTTATACGAAAAGGATAAATAAATGGCAGTTCAACAGAATAAAAAATCGCCGTCAAAACGTAATATGCGTCGTTCTCATGATGCCCTATCGGCGCCAACTATTACAACCAGCGAAACTGGCACACCACACTTACGCCACCATATTGATGCAAATGGTATGTATCGTGGTAAAAAAGTTCTAAAAAGCAAAGATGAGTAAATAACAAATTAAGCTTTAGAGGTCAATCCATTTATGGCTGTTGTACTTTCAGTTGATGCAATGGGCGGCGACCATGGGGTCAATGTCACTGTTCCTGCCTGTATCAGGTTTTTAAAAGAACACCCTGATGTTAGTTTAATACTAGTTGGTGACAGGGATACTATTTATCGACATATTGGGCATAATTTATCTCTTTATAGTGACCGGATTGATGTAGTGCATACTACCGAAGTTGTGGCTATGGATGAATCGCCGCAAGTAGCTATGCGCAATAAAAAAGACTCTTCAATGCGCGTATCAATTAATATGCTTAAACTTGGTAAAGCCGGGGCTGTCATTTCTGCAGGAAATACAGGAGCTCTAATGGCTATTGCCCGTTATGTACTACGTACCATGGATGGGATTGAACGCCCGGCCATAGCTAAAATTTTACCTACAGTTAAAGGTGATGTATGTGTGCTTGACCTGGGTGCCAATCTTGAGTCCAGTCCGGAGCACTTGCTTCAATTTGGTATTATGGGTGCACAGCTAATGAAGGCAGTAAGTGGCAAGACTACTCCTAGTATTGGAATTTTAAATATTGGCAGTGAAGATATTAAAGGCCATGAAGGACTGAAAAAAGCTTCGGCTTTGCTTAAAAACAGCGGTCTGAATTTTTATGGAAATGTAGAAGGTGATGATATTAACAAAGGGACTGTTGATGTAATAGTCTGTGATGGATTTACCGGTAATGTTGCCTTAAAGACAATAGAGGGTGTTGCAAAAATGATTGCTTTTATTATCCGTAAGGAGTTTAATAGTTCATTGCCTTCAAAACTAATGGGATTAGCTGCCATGCCTGTATTAAATAAGGTAAAAGCTACTCTTGACCATCGTAAGTATAATGGTGCCGTATTGCTTGGGTTAAATGGTCTGGTAATAAAAAGCCATGGCGGTGCTGATGAAATTGGTTTTTATTATGCATTGAAACAAGCCTACCATGAAATAAATGGTGGGGTAATCACCATGCTTAAAGACTATTTAGCCAAACACAAAGAATTATTAAATCGCGAAGAACCTAAAAAAGAACTTTTAGAATTCACTGATCTTAATATGCTATAATTTAGCATAAATGGATTTCCGTCTGCACGGGAATAATGCACACGGTAATTTACAAGGCTTAAGCCCATGAAATTATATTCAAAAATTCTTGCTAGTGGTAGTTATTTACCAGCAAAAATACTTTCCAATAAAGATCTGGAAAAAATGGTTGACACTTCGGATGAATGGATCGTCAGTCGGAGCGGTATAAAAGAACGACGAATTGTTGCTGACAATGAAACTAGTGCCGACATGGCTTATAATGCTACAGTTGATGTGATAAAATCCAGTAATATTGCCCCTTCAAAAATTGACCTAATCTTGGTAGCTACCTCAACTCCAGATATTTTGTTCCCTTCAACAGCCTGTTTAATACAAAGGCGTTTAGGATTAAACAATATTCCAGCTTTTGATTTGCAGGCTGCATGCACCGGGTTTTTATATGCATTAGCTACAGCTGATGCTTTCATTCGAAGTAACTCGTATAAGACCATATTAGTTATTGGTGTAGATACCGTCTCCCGGTTTATTGATTATACGGATAGAAATACCTGTGTGCTCTTTGGCGACGGAGCCGGTGCTGTTATAGTACAAGCAAGTGATGAACCAGGTATTATTTGTAATGAAATTCATGCAGATGGAAGTGGTGAGGAAATACTACACGTAAAAGGCCATATTTATAATGGCGAGCTGAAAGGACACCCTTATATGGCCATGGATGGTAAGGCTGTATATAAAATGGCAGTACGTAATTTGGCTGAAGTAGCCACAAGTGTCCTTACAAAATCTGGCTATTCCAATGAGCAGGTGGACTGGTTTGTTCCACATCAAGCCAATTTACGGATAATAGAGTCAACTGCTGCACATTTAAATATTTCTATGGAAAAAGTAATTGTAACTGTTGATATACATGGAAATACCTCAGCAGCATCCGTACCACTGGCACTTGACCATGCGATAAAAAATGGTAAGATTAAGCGTGGCGATTTGCTTCTTTTAGAAGGTGTTGGCGCTGGGTTTACCTGGGGTGCTAGCTTAATTCGGTACTAAATTGATGTTCATGAAAAAACAATCAGCATTAAACAAACATATCACAATTATTGGTGGTAGCGGTCTTATGGGCCAGTTATTTGCCAAATATTGGCGAAGCGCCGGGGCTAATGTTAATACTCTTGGGCGTAATGAGTGGAATAAAGCTTCTGAATTACTTAGCTTAGCTGATTTAATTATAATTTGCGTCCCTATTAATGAAACATGTGATGTTATAACCAAAGCTTGTGAGTTTATTAAGCCGAATTCTATTTTAGCCGACTTCACCAGTATTAAACAAAGTATTATAAATCATATGCAAGAGCGCCACTCTGGCCCGGTCCTGGGGCTACACCCAATGTTTGGACCAACAATTAACTCTCCCTTATCTCAGGTAATTATTAACTGCGGCGGACGTGATACAGAAAAATCTTCCTGGGTTATTGATAGTTTGGCTGAAATTGGTTTTACTATTCGTATTATGTCAGCGCATGAACATGATATGGCTATGTCTTTTATTCAAGGTATTGAACATTTCTCTACTTTTGCCCTTGGCTCATTTCTTAAGCAGCAAAATATGCCTCCACATCAGCTATTTAGTATAGCAAGTCCAATTTATCAGGCAAAATTAGCTCTGCTGGGGCGAATCTTTGACCAGGATGCTAATTTATATGCGAATATTATAATGTCTGATGCAAAACGCATTGAACTCATTGGTGCATATATTAAGCATATGCAAGATTGGCTGGATAAACTAAAAACAAATCAACATAAAGAATTTGTAACTGAGTTTAATGATACCGGGAAATGGATGGGAGATTTTACCCATCAGTCACAATTAGCCAGCGATCAATTCTTAAGTGAATTTACTAGTATCTTTAATTTGAAATAATCATAATAAACTCTATTAGAGTCTATGGCTCCGGGGTTAGACATGGCTCTATAGAAGACTTGCAGCTTTGATACTATGGCTTTTAATAACTTTTCCAGCCTAAGATGTTGTTTTACATAATCCTTTTAAATTGTAATATTATGAATTGTAACGTATTTACTTACTAAAATCATGTCAAATAGGGTAAAATACCTTCTTTAAATTAAATCGAATTCCTGTGCACAGGATACATACACTTTTATTTCAAGGAATATACTAATCATGGCTTCAGGAATAATCAATATTGCCTCTCGTGCTGCTTATGCTGCAGCAAATGTTATCCAACGTGGTA
>JAJFBO010000055.1 GCA_020697025.1 Burkholderiales bacterium | reverse complement strand
GTTTTTGGCGCGTTTATAAATGCTCCGCAATCTGGTTTTGTAGCAGAATCTACCTGGACTCCAATATCGAATGGCTCACCTCCCGTTATAAGTGGTGGATCACTTACCGTATTAAAAGTATCTTCAATGTTAACTTCATATTAAAGAGTATAAACCATGATAAAAAAATTATTAACTGCTATTTTTATTATTTGTAGTGTTCCTGTATTAAGTGGCTGTGGCAGTGGTAACACTGCTCTATCTTATACTTTTTTGCAAGGTTCATGTCCAGGTGGGGTCAATAAAGCTCCCTATTGTATGGCAGTCACATTGAATAACAGCAGCGGCGGTGGACAGACATGGATTACCAGCTCTAGCCATGGTATTAGCAATCTCACTATTAGTACCACGGGGGCACAAAATATACAAACTCCTAGTACCAGCCCAACAATGGACCCGAATAATTGCACTGGCTCTACAATTGCACCGGGTGGCAACTGTACATTTTATTTAAAAATTAATTATGAATCTTTCGCTACAACTTCTAATGAGCCAGTTAATGTTAATCTGAACTATACTGTGAATGATACTTTATTTGGCGATGGTAATAGTGGTGGAAGCAGCACGTTTACCATTTATCAGGTTACGAACTTATATGCTGCTCAATCAAATGGATATGTCGGTATCTTCAATATAGTAAATCCAGCAGGTACAAATTTTCTTGCTGAATCAGCTTCTGATCCAATAAATACTAGTGCTACAGACACCAGCTCATACGGATTCCTGTACTTAGGCGGTAATAACGGTATTTATGTGCTTGGTAATGAATCTGGTAATGAGTCCTCTAGTCCATCAATCTCATCTGGAGTATTTAGTGGTGCTGTCAGTAACTTATTCTCATTTTCATCGAGCCTGTATGCTGTGCCCAGTACTTTAACTAGTAGCTCTATATGGTCATATACTTTTTCTACGCAGACATGGGCTACTAGCTCCACATATAATCTTGCAACAGCGATAGTTCCTAACGCCTACGCACTTTCTTCTGGCGGATTAATTTATCTTGCATCTAAAAATCAAATTTTCATATGTGGTGGTGGCAGTGGTAGCAGTACAAATTGTTCCCCCGATGGTGTAAGCACTAATTCTGGTTCAGGCCCTGGGAACGTAAATGCCATTGCTTTTCCCAATAGCGGCTCAAGCCCTTTCACTGGATTTTACGTGGGTGGAACAAATGGTTTGTTTGCCGAATCTGGTACAGCCAGCAGCCAAAATAATACCTGGGTTGCTGTTCCCGGTATAACAGCTGGAAATTCAATCACAGCAATGACCAGCTTTAATAGTAATCTATATGCAGCTGATAATATGGGTAATATCTGGTATGTACCTAATACATATGTTGCAGGGAGTACCATACCGCCTGCTGCGACATTAGCAGCAAATGTGAGCGGATCAATTTCAGCTATTATAGTAGATGGTGTGGGTGGAATACTATATTTTGCTACCACTTCCGGAGGTTCCTCAACCGTATATGGATGTAATATTTCGGCTTCACCAAGTACGTGTAAACCTGTACCTAGCTCTTCATCATTATATCCGGTTGTAAGTTTAAGTATAGCATCTCAATTAGTATCTGGTATATAGTTTATATGCAAAAATACCATTATAAACAAGCCGAGTTTTTTACTACAGTAAATGACTTGGCAAGCCTTCCGTTTGAAAGTGTCAAGGAAATTGCCTTTGCTGGTCGATCTAACGCTGGCAAATCAAGCTTAATTAATACCTTAACTAACCAGACCAGGCTTGCTTACACTTCAAAAACTCCAGGTCGCACCCAGCATATTAACTATTTTTCTATACCACAAAATGGTATATTTTTAGTTGATTTACCTGGTTATGGTTATGCCAAAGTCCCTGAACAGGTACGTAAGCATTGGGTGGTATTACTTGGAGAATATCTAGCCCGACGCGACCCACTAATTGGCCTGGTACTGATTATGGATTCCAGACATCCGTTAAAAGATCTTGATTATACCATGTTAGAGTATTTTGAAGAAACAAGAAAGCCTTTGCATATAGTATTATCCAAAGCAGATAAATTAAATACCTCAGAAAAAGCCAGAACTTTGGAGTTTGTAAAAAAGCAAATTGAACATGATGGATTTAAAAACTTTAGCGTACAATTATTTTCATCTTCAAAGAAAACTGGAGTTCCTGAATTAGAGACTGTCTTAGATGAGTGGCTTAATCAACCCTAAAGCCTGCTTTTATAAATATTCATCTAACAATGGTTGCTCTAGTATACTCAATATAGCCCCCTATTCCAACTAATGCACCACCAGTATCTACTGTTCAACAGATTTAGCAATATCTATACTTGACTTAAGGTTTAGATGTTTTTTTCTTGCAACATTTTTATCCAAAAGTCTAGTAAAAAATCGTAGGATTTCAAGTTCAAATCTTTAGCTTAATACTTAATGCTTGAATCTAATAAGTGTTTTATATTTGTCTAGTCTTTCAGTAATAGTAAATTTTTTATCTTTAAATATTTTACCAGGAAACTTAAATTTCTTCTTTTTCTCATCCAGTATAAAAGTAAATAAAAAACACCCTATTAGCACTAAAGGAATTATAAGCATAGAAAATTTATAGGCATTTACCGAGTAAGTTCTAAGACCAGTGGAAGTCAACCCGCCCGACCAGAAAATATCTATAATAGTACCTGCCAGCCTTTGAAAACATACACCAATTCCCACACAAATCAGATTGATTAATGCCCCGGTTATCCCGGCAAGCTTAGCTGGTAAAACATCTCTACCCATGGTAAAGGAGAGCACCTGAACAGAAGAACAAATTCCAAATAAAATACTTATAAAACATAATATTTCAAAAGGAAGCTTAACATAGAGTAAAAGAAAGGAAATTGCAAATGCACTAATTGAACCATATCTGATTAATCTTATCTTACTTTGTGTAAAAACAGTTAGTACTCCTGAAATTGCTGCACCTATAGCCCATCCTATAAAGACCATAGAACTGATAAAACTAGCCTGAGCTTCAGAATAAGCATAAACTTTTGTTAGATATTTAATTCCCCATAACTCGGCAAAAACTGTAGTAGGTGTAAATAATAAAGCAGCTATTATGCCACCAGCCCAAATGTACGGGGTTTTTAATACTATTATAAATTGTCTAAGCCATCTTTTGAATGAAGTTGATGCAATTGATTTATTTTCCGTTTCAATATTTTGCTGTTCGGCCCTGCTTAATTCGTTAAAAATGAAATATGTAATGAATATTCCAACAAGTATTACCAGCGTTAAAGCAATGGAATTACCATAAGAACTAACCATATAACCAAGCAGCGCCTGGCCAAAAGCAGCCCCAACAAATCCAAACACCGCCCCAAGCGAAGTGGCTAAACCATAGTATTTCTTTGGAACATAAATGGCTGCTAGTTTAATGATACCAACCCAGGCGAATGCTGAGCCGCATCCTTGTATAAACCTGCCTAAACCAAAAATAAAAGTACTATTTGAAATTGAAATTAAAACAGTTCCAAGAGTACACGCAAGCGCTGCTAGTGTTAGTATTTTTTTTAGCTCATATCTATCTAGCATTATACCGACAACAAGCTGCATGGGCGTATAAGCAAAATAATAATAAGCACCTAAAGCACCAAGTGTAGTAAGATTTACATGCATGGCAGCTGAAAATTGCGGAGCCATTATCGATGGAATTATTCTTAGAATATATTCATAAGCATAAAATAAAAAACCGGAAAGTACAGCAAGAATGGAAATAAGTGTTAAATTTTCATTTGTTTTCATAATTTTGCCTTTAAGTATTAAGATGTTATTTGCTACTCAGAGCATACTGCCCTATTAAGGCTTTGCAGTTAGATTCTATAAACATTGCTATTTTCCATTGTTTATAAAAACTAAAGCACGCTATTATACTGTCTTTAGGATATAAGATACTGGATATATTTTCCGAAATTTTTGGACAGATAAATTTCTTTTTATATAATATAGTCAATGATATAATAACTTAATTTTAGTTAATAATATAAAGGACTATAATGGATACTCCCAGGCATATTCTACACAGTCATGATTGTGATATTGGGTATACGCGTATTAGAAAAGGCAAGCATTTTTATTATATTGATGAAAAAAAGAAAAATATTACTAATGAAGCTATCTTGCGACGGTTAACCAACCTAGGCATTCCGCCAGCTTGGTCTAAAGTCTGGATTTGCAAAGATGATAATGGAAGCTTACAAGCTTCAGGTTATGATAAGCGTGGGAGAAAGCAATATATTTATCATTCAGACTGGGCAATTTATCGCAACTTGGATAAATTTGAAAATATTCACCGCTTTGGTGAAGATCTGGGGAAAATTCGTACTCAAATCTGGAAAGATATTAGTTTAAAAGGATGGCCCAAAGAAAAAGTAACCGCTTTAACAATTGCTATATTAGATGAAACTTATGTACGGGTGGGCAATAAATTTTATTCTGAGACAAACAACACCTATGGTTTGACAACACTAAGACGCAAGCATATGAAAGAAAATTCAGGCTATCTGATTTTTTCATATATTGCAAAAGGCAGCAAAAAACTTAATATTAATATTGAAAATAAAAAACTGTGCCGCTTGATAAAGTCTTGTGCTGAATTGCCTGGATATGAGGTATTTCAGTATTTGGACGAAAATAATAAGCCTCATCCAATCTCTTCCCAGGATATAAACAGCTACCTTAAAGATATAACTGGTGAAAATTATACAGCAAAAGATTTTCGTACCTGGGGCGGCAGTGTTACAGCATTAGAACAATTAGACAACAGTTTGGAAATAATAAAAAATAATCCCCGCCTAAAGCTGGAAAACGTAGTAGTTAAAGGTGTAAGCCGGGTATTATGTAATACTATACCTATTTGTCGCAAATATTATATTCATCCGGCTGTATTAAGTGCCATAGAAAAAGGCGTTACAGATAATTTTTTACCGGATAAAAAATTTATGGATAAATATAGCGAACTGGATTTATTTGAAATACAAATGATGCTAATTCTAGAAAATTATTATGAGCCAAAATAATTTTAGCATGAAACCACAAAGCAAGCTTCCGATGATTGCCATAAGCATCGGTTTTTTTCTGGTAATTATGGACGTTACAATTGTTAATGTCGCATTACCCCAACTAACCCAAAGTCTACATAGTAGTGTATCCCAATTACAGTGGGTAGTAGACGGTTATACCCTTACTTTTGCCTGCTTTTTATTAACTGCTGGTTATTTAGGTGATTTATTTGGCGCTAAAAAGATGTATCTTTACGGACTTGCCGGCTTTATTATTACATCTCTTGGGTGCGGGTTAGCTCCTAATGCGGCAACTCTTATTAGTTTCAGACTATTGCAAGGATTTTTTGCATCCCTTCTTATTCCAACATCATTAACTTTAATTAATAACGTGTACAAAGAAGACAAAGCCAGAGCCAATGCTGTTGCTTTTTGGGCGAGTTCTGGAGCAATTGCTGCTGCTTGTGGGCCTGTTCTGGGAGGTATTCTGGTAAATTATTATAGCTGGCGCTCAGTATTTTTAGTGAATATTCCGGTAGGGATTATTGCGATTTATCTTTCTTCCAGATATACTATGGATATAGTACATAAAATACAGAAAGCTAATTTTGACATTTTTGGCCAGCTGTTGATTATTATTAGTATTGCCGCTTTATCATATGGTCTAATTGAAGCGCCAAATTTAGGCTGGACATCTAGTTATATAATATGGTCTTTTACATTATTTATTTTAACTTTTATTATTTTTTTATTTGTTGAAGCCAGGCAAGCTTATCCGATGGTAGATATTAGTTTATTCAAAAACCCACATTTTTCTGCTTCAGCTGTATTAGGCATTTTTTTAAGTTTTGGATTTTATGGGTTCTTATTTATTATGCCTTTATACCTGCATACTATTAAACATTTTACGCCGCTACAAATTGGTTTTGCCTTATTTCCGTTTACTGTATTAATGCTTTTGGGAAATATACTAAGCGGTAAAATGTATGGTAAATATGGAGCCAGATTCCCCATCTTGTGGGGATTTGCTATGAGTATATTAGGGTTTTTACTATTATTTGTTCTGGTACATAATGATTTACCTTACACTATAATGATATTTCCCTTATTACTAATGGGCATGGCATGTGCTTTAATTATGCCCGCCCTCACGGCCGTAATTCTAAATGCTGCTCCAAAGAGTAAAGCAGGGTTTGCTTCAGCCATGTTTAACACCAGCAGACAGCTTGGTAGTTTGCTTGGCGTCGCAGTTTTGGGCACAATCATTAATATGGCACCTAATTTAATTCTGGGAATGGATATTAGTTTATTAATAGCTGCAGCAGGTTATGTTATTAGCGTTTTATTAACTTTAATTTTTATTAAACCAAACTAATAAACAATTACTACTGGCTTAATAATTCGTCTAATTTGCCTGCCTTAGTTAAAGCAGATAAATCATCAAAACCACCTACATGTGTTGTTCCAATAAAAATTTGCGGGACTGTCATACGTCCGGTAATTTCAACCATCTTTTCTTTTTGCGCTGGGTCTAAATCAATTCTAATTTCTTTAAACTCGGTAACCCCTTTTTGTTTTAATAAATTTTTGGCCATAGTACAATATGGACATGTCTCTTTAGTGTAAATAGTAACTTGTTGCATAAAATTTCCTTTAAAATATAATACATTATTTTACATAAATAATAGCAGTAATGTTGTATTAAATAATTTCCGTATATTATTTTCTTTCAAAATGTACAGTAAATTTTGTATTATTTAACTTATAGAATTTATAAAATAT
>JAJFBO010000054.1 GCA_020697025.1 Burkholderiales bacterium | reverse complement strand
CAAGCTCTTAGCTTGGACATTACTCATATACAAACATAATACAAAAAATCCATAAACCAAATAGCTAATTTTCGTAATTGCCTTAGCGGTTTTATTTTTAACTGAATTTTTAATTAACCTGGCAGAAATACTACTTTGTCTTATTTTCATTTTTATATCCTTGAAAAATAAATTTATATCAAAAAGTTAGGTATTTCAACAAATAAAGTCTAATAAACATACCTAATGAATCTTATCCTATTATTATGTCATAATACATATATACATGCAATACCGAATTTCAGTACTATAAAAGCTAACATTAACTTATATAAAGTTATTACCAAAAATATTTTTTAGACAGCAAAGGTAGCAAGAATATGATGATTATAGGTAATAGATTGGGTGTAAAACCATTTACAGCTTTTCATAGAATTGCGCTTAGGCCTAATTAGCATACAGTGATTAAATACGCTATTAATCTTTTGGATTATTATGAAAAGAGCATACCTGCTATGCAAAGGTTTAGTTTATAATATATAGTGATATTACACTCAAGAAGGTTACTAATGAAGGTGTTCACATGACTTTATTACGTCAAACCAAAAAATACTAAGAATTTTCTTGAGTATCAATTTGAAATATGCAGTGTTTATCAAGTCGCCCTTTAACTGTGCCGATGTCAAGAAATACTGCAATTTCCCGTACAATCTTTCCATGCTTTACAGGTGTAACGCCCCGAAAATTTTTCGAGTTGATTATTAAAATCATGATTATAGGTATGACCCTTATAGGGTATTTGCATACTTCTAAGATTAACTAACCACTTATCATTTATAAATTCCATTTTCCAGATATATTGCCCCCATTGTGTAGGAATACCACCAAATGAAAAATTCTCCAATCCTTTCATTTTAATAAGTTGGTTAGAGGGGGAAAGTCCTATTTCGTCAATATTTTTGATAACTATATCACGCCAATAAGTATCGGCCGAGTCAGAAAGTGTTATTTTAATAATATCATGCTTATTATTTATTTTATTCTTGGCTATTACCTGGATGTGAAGTCTGTTTTTAGCAATAAACAAAATCCCAGATCCTTTTTTATCCATATTTTCTATACTAATTCTTTCAGATAAAGGTAAGTCAGGTACTTGCTCCATATAGATTGGTATGGCTGATCCTTCACTCAACCTGTAGTTTGGATCCATCGTACAATCCATACTCTGCACTGCCCAAACTGTGTTTGTAGTTAATATTAAAATAATAAGTATGCGGTTTAAATAATTTCTCATTTTTTCTTCCTTAAGAAAATAAAATACCTGTTTTATCAATTCAATAATGCATTGTAAGGTAATTTATAACTTTCTGTCAATTCTTACATGCTTAAGTCATAAAAATTCAGAGAGTTGGTATTACCATATTTAGGTGTATAGATATTCCATACATGAACCAAATGAAAAACTCTTAAATAAGCCTCAAGTTTTCCAGTAAAGTTTTTAGCTAATTCCACGAATGGTAAATATATTATAATGCTAACTTGTTGGACTTATAGGCATACTAATTTATTTGCCTAATACAACAACATTTTTGAAAGATATCTCTATGAACTCAAGAACAAGTATAGCATTAACTATAGGAATATTATTTTCAGCATATTCTTTTGCCGGTAATGACTGGTTTGTAAATTTTAATAATAAATCAGGTGAAAACCTTTTTGTTTCTCTTTCCCCAAGTTTAAACTGTTTTTATACAGACACTTTTATCCCCACCACAATTCCTGCTAATAGTGAGAAACGTTTTTATTTAGAAGAAAATAATGCTTTTTTATCACTATGTGATGTCGGGGGTACAACTGTAAATAAAGAAATAACGCTTTTGCTTGGTAACAATTACTTTTTAACATTAGATTCGTATTACGGTATAAATGGAACTGGACGCTATAGGCGCGTTGGCCTACCTTCAGGTTGGGAGACAATTGCTAATAATTCTTATAGTATTAAGGGTAGTGAGCAAAAAATTGAAATTTGGGTTAACTATGAAAGTGGCAGTATTATAAAATTAGTAGGTTATTGTAATACTGATGCAAGATGCATATATTAGATCCTAGGAGCTATTAATAATAAAGTAGGAGCAGTAAATTTATATAAAACCTAGCTTAGATTAAGCCTTGCGGCTAGATGGTTGCGGGGGCAGGATTTGAACCTACGACCTTCGGGTTATGAGCCCTAAATTATCAGTTTTACAATCTTTTCTAAAATTTTATAAAAATATCTAAATATCAATAATACCAATGAATTAAGTTGCATGCTATGTGTGCAAAATATGCTAATATTATGCAATGATTTTTAATATTTGAGTGCAAATATAGTGCAAAAATTGAGGTGTATTTAGTTTTGCGAATATTCGCAAAAAATGGCTAGTCAATTGTACTAAAATTGCTACCTATATACAAAGAATTGGAACAAAATATAATCTGTCGGAATTTCCGACAAGTTCGCCAAAATAGATTCGATAAACCTTAATATATAACAGCTTGTAAATTAAGAAATGAGATAAAAATGAATGAAATATTACAATTTGATGATTTTCCGGTTCGCCGAGCTTATGATGAAAAAAAACAAGTATGGTATTTTTCTGTAACAGATGTTATTAGAGTTTTGCTACAACACCAAAATATACAGATTTCGCGTAATTATTGGAAGGTGTTAAAAAACCGCCTCAAAAAAGATGGAAGTGAAGCGGTTACAAATTGTAACCAGTTGAAAATGATTGCAGAAGATGGGAAAAGCAGGATTACTGATGTTGCAGATATTCAAACCTTATTCCGGATTATCCAGTCTGTGCCAAGTCCAAAGGCTGAACCGATTAAGTTATGGTTAGCGAAGGTTGGTTATGAACGCCTTCAAGAATCAGTTGATCCTGAGCTCTCCGTAAATAGGGCGCGAGAAAATTGGCAACAACATGGGCGTAGTGAAAAATGGATACAACAACGCATGACGGGACAGGAAACACGAAATAAATTGACGGACTATTGGAAAGATCATGGTGTGGAAAAGGGTAGCGAATTTGCGATATTAACAAATATTATTCATAAAGAATGGTCTGACTTATCAGTACAAGAACATAAAAAATTAAAAGGCTTAAATACTCAGAATTTACGGGATCATATGAATGAGGCAGAGTTGATTTTTACTGCATTAGCAGAATTATCTACTCGCCAGATTGCAGAAACCATGGAAGCCAGTGGCATGAAAGAAAATAAAAACGCAAGTAAGGCTGGTGGTAGTATAGCTAAGCAGGCACGTAAAAACTTGGAAGAAAAAACAGGAATTAATGTTATTAGTGGTGAAAACTATCTAATTACAAAATCAAATAAAAAAAACGAGAAGTAATTATCTTAGGTAATCTGTGACTATTAAAATTATTAGCTCTAAAAAATACGGTTCTTGTGTGCAATTATACCGACATACAGACGGTGATATTACTTATTATGCACGTTACAACAGTACAGCTAAACTAGACGCTAAAGGTAGACCGCAACCAATAAGAATAAAGATAGGCTTAAAAAGTGAGGGAATTACTGAGCAATATGTAAAAGCTAAGCACGATGAGATAATCACCATGCAGCGATTAGGTGAAGTGCCAGAAACGATTAGACGAAGACGTAAAAAAGAACTTCTTACGCTTAAAATCCTGGCAGATATTTATTTTGAGAATCGTGAGCTAGAAGCACACGGAAATTCCAATGCTGTAAAAAACATACGTAATGATAAGTCGGTATTTAGCAGGCATCTGATTGAATTAGCCAATCAAGAAGTTGAGATACTAAGTAATGAGGTGATCGAGAAATTAAAGCAGAAAAAACAAAAGGAAGTTTCACCCAAAACAGTAAATAATGCTCTTACACTCCTCTCAGCAATTTTAAATCATGCAGTTAGTATTGGTAAGCTATCCACTGTCCCTAAAATATCCAAATTAAGGGGCATTGATAATGCTAGAGAGCGTTATTTCAGTGATGATGAAATACGTTTGATTTTGGAGGCAATAAAAGACGATCAACAATTAAAATTGTTTGTAATGTTATCATTGTCTACTGGCGGACGTCTTGAAACATTAAGAGCAATACAAGTTAAAGATATAAATATTAAAGCCGGAACAATTAATCTTACTGATTATAAAGCAAAATCAAGCGGTAAGGGGCAGGCATCTTACACCGGATATGTTTCAGATAAATTAAAACCTATTTTAGTCAAAGCAATGCATAACAAGATGCCAAATGATTATATTTTCCAACATGAGAACGGAACACGTATAGGCATGGATTACATACAGGGCCGGTTGCAAAAAGTATTCAATGTTTTATTTAATGAAGGGTTAGATACGAATGATGCCAAAAATAGAGCCGTAGTACACACACTACGCCATACTTTTGCCAGCCTGTTGGCTATAGGTGGAACCCCAATTTATACGATTCAACGGCTTATGAACCATGCAGATATAAAGATGACATTGCGTTATGCTAAATTGTCACCTGATAACGGTAAAAATGCGGTTAACCAAATTTCTATTTTTAAATTGACGTAAACATGACTAATTATTTAATATAAAATTGGTGTTATATAAAATGAAAAAACGAAAATCCTCCACAGGATTTGATGAAATTATGAATTATCACCAAATAACGTTAAGTTCTGAGGTTAATCAATTACTAGAAGTTACTATATTTAACCGTAGCCAGCTAATTGCTCAAGATGAGGGATGTGTTTTGCGCTACTATCCTTTTGAAAGTGGAGTATCACAGGCTGAAGATATATATTTTTTTAAAAATGTAGATTATAATAATTTTATAGTAAAAATTATTGATCTACATAACTTACCCATAGATAAGTACTTTGATTCAAATAAATCTGAGCTCTGGAAGCTATTAAATTTTATAAGCAACCAAATGGTTAACATTAAATTAGTTGGAACATATATTAAGAAAGACTACAAACAATGTTATACAGGTAATAGCAATCAAGCATTTATAGAGTACTCAACTTTTCCTAACAGTAAGCCAGTTCCTGTAGATGAAACTTATATTGGCATCTTTCGCAAGCGAAAAGACGCCGTTGCACATATAAAACAATCAATAATAGATATGTTACCAATTATTGATAAAATATTTAGATTACTTTATATTGCATATGAAAAAGTAGATATAAAGTATATTTACCAAGCAATGCCACTACTTATATCATTAACAAACACGAGCAATACCTACAAAATTATCATACAAAGAACCAAAGGTGGAGAGTCGCAGCTTAAGAACAATGTAACTTATAAACAGCAACACCTACAACACATGGAAGACAAAGTCCATAAATTGATTAAAGATGGCTTAGATGATAGAATAATATTAAAGGAGATTCTGCGCTGGGAATACGCTACGCCTTGTTATAAAAAAATTATTGCTTGTAGGAAATCACGATCAAAAGAAGTTGGTACCATAGATGACAGATTTAAAAAATATTATGAAAGTAACATAGAAAAGCAGTCACCTCGGTACAGAAAAATTCGTAAATTTATAAAAAATATTCGAATTGCGAATAATGATGTTGAGCAATTAGAAAATGCTCGAAAAGAATTCTTAATAAACTAAACTTAAATTATTAGTAACCAGTTTGCTTTCATTTAAATATATCTCATACACTTCTTTAATAAAAACTCTATTCAATTAACATTTAAAAAAACTAATTTTACTTCTTTTAGTAAGATAAATCATCTTTTTTATAACCAACTGATATATTTATTAATAATAGTATAAAATATGCAGATACTGCTCAGCTTAATATACATATTAGGGTTTGCTAAGACAAATGATTGTATGGTTTAATCCCGTCAGTAAGTTTTATAAAAAACTACAAGAAAATGGATTTATTTGAGGAATAAAAGTAATGAATGAAGCTGTTAGAGATATTTATCAAGATCTTAAAGTTAAATATCAAAAATCTGCAATTAATAAAAGAGAATTAGCGCAAGAACTTGGCTGTAGTGTAAGCATTATAAATTACTATATAGCTAAAGGCATCAATCTACCAAATTATAAAAAACTAGCCGGCAATGGTAACGGTGGTAAAGTGCTTTTTCCTTTGCAAGAAGTAGCCTTATTTTTAGTTCAAACAATTAAGGTGGCATAAATGAAACAAATAAATATTAGCGATATAAAGAAGCGGTTAGATATTTTGCAGGTAGCTACGCATTATGGAGTTGATGTAAAAAAGGCTGGCTCAATCTATAGAGCAAAACATAATCCACTAAGAGAAGAAAAAACAAGCTCACTTTATTTTTATTCAAATTCAAATTCATTTTATGATTTTGGTTCGGGAAGGGGTGGGGATTGTATAACTTTGATTAAAGAGATAAAAAGATGCGATACAAAAAATGCAATACAAATTGCTCAAGCAATTTTAAGTGGTAGTGAAAGTGAAACTAGAAATTATCCTCCGGTTATGAGATTAGATACTACTTATGTTTTAACAAATTTGGAGAAACAGTTTAATGGTTTTGAAGCGTTAACTTTTGCAAATGATGAGCATAAACCTGAAATTTTGGATATTGCGCCAATATGGTTAATTAAACAGGCACATAAAGCTGACTTAGATTTATTTAAGGCGCTAACACGGTTTGATCCAATTAATAAAACACTGGTGTGTGCATGCTTGGATAATAGCAGTGGCTTATTTGTCAATTTTGTTGGCTATAAGCGACGGAGGTACAATAGTGGTAAGTGGGTAAATGCTAAAGGTACTAAAGCTAATTGTATGGCATTCATCCGGGTATTTAGCGATGAAGAGCCTATTTATGTCATAGAAGGTTATCATGATTTATTGGTGGCC
>JAJFBO010000053.1 GCA_020697025.1 Burkholderiales bacterium | reverse complement strand
CCTTTAAATCTGTTGAAGGAACAAAACTGATTAAAATACCAAAGAATACTGAGATAAATAGACAAAATGCAAGTATTCTAATATTTAAAATAGATGCATTTAATTTTTTTGCAGTTTTTAAGTAAGCAACCGCTAAAAAAAGATATGGAACAAAAGATAAAACTGTTGCCATTAAAAATAATTCTTGATATATTAAGTCAATACTTGGTAATAGACCGGAAAGAAGTATAATAGTAGAAACCAGTATACCCTGACATATAATAGCATTTATTGGTGTACCATTTTTATCTGTTTTATGCATTATATCAGGCAATATTCCACGTGGCGTACATTTAAAAAATATTGTAACTGATGCTAAAAGCCAGACTGTCATAGAAGCAATATCAGCAAAACATAATAAAAATGCAATAATATGTGTCACCCACGGGATGTTAAACTTTGTGCCAACTGTGGTAAAAAACTCTATTAAACCAAATGACTTAACAACTTCTTCTGGTGTTATTAATACATTTATAGCAAATGTACCGCCTATATAAAGCGCTATAATAATTAGGGAACCAACTAATATCCCGTAGCATAAATCACGTTTAATATTTTTTACAGAATTGGCAAATGTTGGTATTACATCTACCCCTGCCATTCCTAACATCAAAACCGATAGGGCAAATAAATTATTTGTTATTGCACTATTTGGGGCGAGTGTATGTAAATTGTACTTAGTAGCACTGCCGCCGAATTTAATAAAAGCTAATATAGAAAAGACAACTAAAAATACTATTGGTATTAATAAACCAAATATCCCGCCTAAGTTAACCAAAGATTTAGATACTCTTAATCCTAATGAACTGATAATTATAATGATCCAAAGTACGGCAATAACTGCAAAAACAGTATAAAGTTTATTATGCATTAGTTCAGGGTGGCCAATAGAGTAAGCAAAATTACTGACACAAAATATCAGTACTGCCGGGCAGAAAAAAATATTATTAACCCAGTATACCCAGGCAACAATAAATCCATTTTTCTCACCCAAAGTATGCCTGACCCAGGCATACAACCCGCCTTCTTCGGGATATACAATAGCCATTTGCATACAAATAACTGAAACTGGGATAAAAAATAATATAGCAATAATTATCCATAATATTAATGATGAAGGGCCGATAGCGCCGGATACAGATAGATAACGTATACCAAAATTTGCAGTAATTGTCATTAAAGCAATATCAAAAAACCCTAATATCTTTTTATCATTAGCCAGACTCATAAAAACTCCGAATTATTAATACTATATATACTTTTTTATTTTAAAATCCATTTTTATTAGAAATTACTATATTTTATGTAATATTTTTAACTGTGGATTACCATCATTGAATTTGATTTTAACGGCGCTAATTCCTGGTCTTTATACGTTGTAATTGTTTCAATTCCAGCTTGCTCATGATTGACCACAATATACCATAATCCACTGCCGGGCTTTGGCAAAAACTCATTCACATTATAGTTGTCAATATTTGTCGAATTATAAATCACAACTATGTCTTGCCATGAATCTCCATTGGCATAATCTTTAAAATGTGAAATAATAACCCCGGACTTATCATCCTGATAAGCGGTACTTATAACTAGTTGGTTTTCAATTATACTTCTCTCAGAACTTCTAAGGGCTGGATGCTTTTTACGTAAAGTAATCAATCCTTGTACATAATCAAAAACTGGTTTAAACCGCGCCTTATCCTGCCAATGTATTGCATTAATTATATCGCTGCTTTTATAACTATTATGATCTCCTTGCTTGCTGCGAAGCATCTCGACGCCGCTATGGAGAAACGGTATACCCTGAGCGGTAAGAATTAAACCTACAGCTAATAGATTCTGGCGGATTAAAATATTATCAAACATATTTTCTTCAGTAATATACGTGTGATATTCACCATGCTTGATGTGTGACTCAGAACTTTTTAAGATATGGTCCCATAATGTATAGTTATCATGGGCATCAACATAGTTTATACTTTCTTGAGGATTAGACGTTAAAGTATTAATTGAACCTTTTAAACCTTCAATTATACTCCAGCAAATATCAGGGTTGTGCGAGTTGCCATTAACAAAACCACGGCCTGGATCATTACTACCACGTATAGCATTTCTGAAGTTATCATTAAATATTGAAAAATTCTCATTTTTCTGACTACCACGATAAGTCCCTGTTGTTAGCGGTGTATCGCTTGCCCGCCAGGGCTCGCCATAAATTAAAATGCTCGAATCAATTTTATGAGTCTGTTGCACTACCTGTTTCATGGTATCTATATCTATTAACTCCATTAAATCAAATCTAAGCCCGTCAATTTTATAATGATTAATCCAATGAAGAATTGAATCAATTATAAATTTACTCACCTGCGGTCTTTCGGTTGCAAATTCATTACCGCAACCAGAACCATTGGTAAAGCGTCCGTAATTATCACTTCTAAAATAATATCCAGGAACTATATTATCAAAATTTGTAGTATCTGCCATATGGTTATATACTACATCAATTACAACCCTAAGTCCATTTTTATGTAAGCTATGTATCATCTGTCTAAATTCTTTAACCCGGGCTACAGGATCATATGGATTAGTGGAATATATACCAGTTGGGGTATTATAATTTCTTGGATCATACCCCCAATTACGATTATTAGCTGCATTTACCTTAGTCTCATTAACCGAGGCAAAATCAAAAACCGGAAGCAGATGTACATGTGTAATTCCTAATTCGACCAAACTATCAAGGCCAGTACTAATTGTTACATTATTTGCCCTATCTGTAAAGCTTGTTCTTGTTTCAGCAAGTCCCAGAAATTTACCGGGAAACATGCTGTTACAAAAATAATCTATAGTTAAATCCCGTACATGTGTTTCATAGATAATAATACCTTCATTTAATTCAGGCTTTTTATCATGTATCCATTCTTTTGGCATGGCACAAGGTGAATCCAAATCAAGCAAACCCGCTTTAATACCATTTACTGCAAGAGAATTTGCATATGGATCTACAGCATATCTGGTTACCAGGCAAGGTTCACCATTTTTATCCAAATCATTAAAATGCAGCCGATATAGATAAAAGAAATTTTCAAACAAATTGCGCAAGATTGTAGTACGATGAGTCCCATTCTGAATATTATTATCCAATTGGAAAATATGTTCTGGGTTTGTATCTGGCGTATCAAAATCCCGATATAATAGAAGTTCGACACTTACCGCTGTTGGCGACCAGATGCAAAGCTTGATTTCGGAATTGGTAAAAATAACCCCTAAATCGTTACCTGCATAATAAAATTTATCTAAATAATTACGTAATTGTACCTTACATGCTGAAAAATTTTGGTTTGCTTTAATTACAATTAGGTCAGTTGGACATATGTCTGCAGGTAAATTACTAATTTTAACATGTCTATTTTCACAGGATACTGTAACATTATTTTGTTTATGCGAATTGATATATAGTTCAAAATGTGTATCAGCTATCGGTTCACGAGATAAGTAAGCGCTAATATTTTCATCCATAACCCCATATTCTATTCGTGGGTTAGTTCTTTTTACCACATCACTTAGCTTAGTATAAAGTATTGGTTCGCCATAAATAATATAGTAATTATCTTCCTTCATATCAAGGGTGAAAGATTGTGTTTGCTCGGCCCATTCATTACACCAGGAATGATCCCAAAGCATTTTATGTGCAATTACCTGATTATTTAGTGTGCATGCGCTCAGGCCAAAATCATTTTCACTTAAGAATGCTATATTGCTTCCTGGCTTATTCGCTGTATAAGTCCATAACTTCCATGCAAAATCATCACCAGAATAATCATTATCATTTTTAATAAAATGAACTAATTTGCCTAATCTACATTGATGAAAAACTTTAAACTTACGTTTAGCAGTAAAGCCAGTACCATGCTCCGTACAGTGCAGAGTAATTTCGTCTATACCCAAAATATCCGCTTTAACTAAAAGTTTATTATCCTCTAATGATATACCATCATGCTTTGGTGCAAAAGACCAGCTAACTGATGCAATCTCGCTATGTGTATTGCTTAACTCCCTAATTGCAACAAGCTCTAATGCCGCTCCTATAGTAATACAATTTTCTGAGGCTTTAATCACTAAATTATCTTGAGTCAATGTATAAATCCTATATAATATGTTTAAGTACTATTACTGCCATTGGCGGTATTTTAAGTATTACCTTTTGTGCAAAATTATGACACCAATCCAGCGAGCTAATTAGTAAGTCGTCCAGAATTTGTCCTGAACCGCCAAATTCCATATTATCCGAATTAAATACTTCTTTATAGGCGCCAGCTTTTGGTACACCAATATGATAGTCATAGTATACCATTGAAGTAAAATTACAAATAAAAATCAAACTTTCTGTTTTACTATGCCGGACAAAAGATAAAATGCTCTGCTGGTTATTACCAGCATCAATCCATTCAAATCCACACTTATCATAGTCATATTCCCACAAAGCACTATTTGCTGTGTAAAAATTATTTAATTGTCTAAAGAACTCCTGGGTTTCCCTATGCGTATGATACTCATCTAATATCTGCCACTGCAATTGTTCATATTCCCGCCATTCAACGAACTGTCCCAGTTCAGACCCCATAAATAATAACTTTTTACCAGGATGTCCAATCATATATGTAGCATAAAGTCTAAGTCCGGCGAATTTGTTCCATTGATCGCCCCACATTTTATTAATAAGGGATTTTTTACCATGAACTACTTCATCATGCGAAATAGGTAAAATAAATTTTTCCGAATAATTATAATGCATAGAGAAAGTTATCTGATTATGCTGGTATTTGCGGTATATAGAGTCTAGTTCAATATATTTAAGGGTATCATTCATCCACCCCATATTCCATTTAAAATCAAATCCCAGCCCGCCATCTTCAACACTGGTAGTTATGTTTGGCCAAGCTGAGGATTCTTCTGCAATAGTAATTATACCCTGCGTCTGACTTTTAATTGCCAGATTAAATTCTTTTAGAAAATTTATTCCTTCCAGATTTTGATTATTTCCGTAAATATTAGGCTGCCATTCACCGGGTTTACGGTCATAATCAAGATATAATATATTTGAAACCGCATCAACACGCAGACCATCAATATGAAATTCATTTATCCAATATAAAGCATTAGAAATTAAAAAAGATTTTACCTCAAAACGCCCCAAATCAAAATTATGCGTGCCCCAGCCTTTATTAAGTGCTTTTCCTGCATCCTGATATTCATAACATGGGCTGCCATCAAAGTTTATCAGGCCATGTTCATCCATACAAAAATGTCCCGGCACCCAATCAAGAATAACGCCGATATTAGCCTTATGTAGATTATTAATTAACCGCTTTAATCCTCGTAAGTCACCATGACGGCTATTAACTGAGAAAAACCCGGTTCCCTGATAACCCCATGAGGCATCAAGCGGATGTTCATTAAGGGGCATAAATTCTACATGCGTATAACCCATATTTTTAATATAGTCTGGCAGCAAAGTGCTTAATTCTTCATAACTTAAAAAGCTTCCATTTTTAGTTTTCCATGAACCTAAATGTACTTCATAAATATTCATTGGGCTACAAAATATATCAATATTTGCTCTATGCGTAAGCCAATTAGCATCATTCCATATAAAATTTGTTTGTGTATTAATAATTGATGCTGTATGCGGTCGTAATTCTGAACTAACTGCATAGGGGTCGCATTTATATATCATATGCTGTGTATACTGATTAGTTACTGCAAATTTATACTTGCAATTATGTACCAAGCCAGGAATAAAAATTGACCAAATACCTTCATTACTAATTTTTTGCATGTAATTTTCTGGCATAATTTGCCAGTTGCAAAAATCACCAATTACGCAAATGCTGCCCGCGTTTGGAGCCCAGGTAGTAAAGCGGATACCTTCAATTTTATTTTCATTTACCCGATGCGCACCCATAAAATTATATGCAGTAAAATGCCGTCCTTCATGAAATAAATATATATCCATTTCTGTTATATGCGGAAATTTGTCGATCATTAATCTTATCCTAACGGTAAAAATATTTACTCTCAAAAATAAAAGCTAATACTTTGAATTTTAAGATATGCATTTAAGTCAGTATTTTACACTTATTTGACCTCATATGAATAAGTTACAAATAGTCTGGCAGCTTTGATACAATATGGTACCAATTAACTTCGGAAGAACTCTATGGAACGAAACTATCAAACTCAATTACCAAAACGCTGTGTAACACTTGTATTAGCAGGAGGCCGCGGATCGCGTTTGCAGGAGCTAACTGATTCACGGGCTAAACCGGCTGTATACTTTGGCGGTAAATTTCGCATAATTGATTTTGTTTTATCTAACTGCCTTAATTCAGGTTTTCGCCGTATTGGCATTATTACTCAATATAAGTCTCATTCTTTACTACGTCATTTACAACGCGGGTGGAGCTTTTTAAGGGGCGAATTAAATGAATTTATTGACTTTTTACCAGCTCAACAAAGAGTGGATGAAGAGCACTGGTACCGTGGCACTGCCGATGCAGTTTACCAAAATATAGATATATTGCGTTCATATAACCCGGAATATGTGGTTATTCTTGCCGGGGATCATATATATAAAATGGATTACCAGGTAATGCTGCAAGACCATGTGGCTAGTGGCTTTGGCTGTACTGTTGGCTGTATTGATGTACCCAGGGCTGAAGGTAGTGCTTTTGGTATTATGGCAATTGATAAAAACCGTAAAGTTACAGATTTTATTGAAAAACCAGCTAATCCCCCAGCGAGCCCGGAAAATCCAGACATATC
>JAJFBO010000052.1 GCA_020697025.1 Burkholderiales bacterium | reverse complement strand
TAATTATTCAGAAGGTGAGTCATTATATTTTCTTGATCCAGATGGTCATAAACTAGAAATTCACATTGGCAGCTGGCAAAGTAGAATTGAAAATAAAAAACAAGATCCAGGTACATGGCAAGATATAGAATTTTTTGTATAATAGCTAAAGTAATTAATATTTTAAAATCTAAAGAATTAAATTGTGATATGGAGCAATTAACTACAAATAAACAGCTCCCGATAGTTTTTTTTATGAAAAATGGGGTTTATTGCTTCGCATGAAGGTTTTAAGCTTGAACTACATTAATGCTCTGTCATAATTTACATTGCAAAATGAGGTGGCATTTTGGTATAATGGTAAGCCATATTATGCCACTATTTTAAATATAAGAATTAGTTTTGAAACTTAAATCTAATGATAGAAGAGGCTAGTATGCGTAATAATCACGTTTATACATCTTGCAAGTTCCCTCATTTTTATCATCAGTACAGTACCAAAATTCTTCGCTACAACCATAACCATTCGTCATCCCAGCAACTGTAACTTTCCATCTTTGAAGGCCATTAAAGGAATCAGTAATACCATAGTTTTCTTTTACCATTGACATTGCTTTATTTTCGAATATTCTACTATATCCCTTCGTTGTAATTTCTTGTCCGGTTAAAAGAGATGATGATAAAGAAAATGTTGCATCCGGTTTTTTATCTACTTTAGTTATACCTATGAGATTAATTGTAGCATTTTCATGGACAACAGGGCCTTTCTTTATGATTGCATAATTTGTCTCTGTATTTGCAATAGGGAAAATTTTTACTTCAAAAGCGCCCCCTTTCTCTCCGATACATGACCATACCATTTTAAATGCATCTGCTGACCAAGCTTGACTAAAGCTTAATATAGCACTACTTTTATAAATAAGTATTACGGAATTTCCGTATTATGAGTATTAAGCAGAATTATGCGGAAATCTGCCCTGAGACTTTAATACAGGCAAATTAAGATTAACGATGTCTATTTTTTAGCTTTAAGATAACTAACTTTGGGTAATAATAATGCTCTAATTTACAAGTAATCAATAATCATTATTATTTGCTACTACTAGCACGAGTAATGAAGTAACATATAATTGCAAGAAGTATCAGTATATCCGAGACCAATATTAATCCCAGTAAGGGTTTAGTAACAAACAAAGTTACGCTGCTAATAGCTAAAGAATTAAAGCAAAAGCTTATACAAAAATTAAGTCCAATAGCCTGCGCTTTATTATCACTAAATTTATCCAGCAATTTAATTTGTGTTGCCGGATTTACTAATGCTGTTGCCATACGCATTAAAAATGTACCGCTTATAACCAGGATGATAGTTATATAAGTTGAAAATAAGGGGGAAACTGCCATTACCATCGAACCACCAGCTGTAGCAATTAAGCCATAGGTTATTATTTTATCAATTGAAAAGCCCAAACGGTTTAATATCTGCATAGAGATATTTCCGGTTAGGTAAGCTGCTGCCACCATCAAAAATAATAGGGAGTAAGACTCTGGAGTAAAACCCCAGTGAAGGATGAATAAATAGCTCGAAATACCTAAAAATGAAAAATAGGCACTAGTAGTGCATGAGCTAATAAGTACAATGTACAGATATATCCGGTTAGTTAAAAAATTTCTATAAATATTGATATAATAGGTAATAGGCTGAAAAGATGTTAAGATATTATTATGTGTTTCAGGAACAACTTTATATGTTAGCAATGATAATACAAATGATAAACCAGACAATAAAAAAAATGTACTTTGCCAACCATAATGTTCCAAAAGGCAAGCACCAATAATTGGCGCAATTGCCGGAGATATCACCAGGCTAGTGAGTAATAAGCCATTAGCACTTAGCTGCTCACGATGGTCAAGGCAATCTTTTAATACCAGGCGGCTTACAACTATAAATACCGCATTGCATAATGCCTGAACTATCCGGCATGCTATAACAATTATGATAGAATGTAAAGTAGCAATAATAAATGATGTAAGAGCAAAAGTTGTAATGGCATATAACAACAATTTACGCCGCCCAAAACGATTACTTAATTCACCAACGAAGAGTACACCAATTGCTATGCCAAATGTATAGCATGCAAGAGTTAGATTAATAATTTTGGGGGTGGTAGTAAAGTAGCTGACCATCTGAGGTAGTGCCGGGACATAGATATCCATGGCTGCCATGCCTAAGAATATCATGGCCGTCATAATCATAATTATTTGCTGTTTTTGTCTCTTGCTTAAGTTAATTTATAAAAGGCCTATATTTCTTTAACTAAATTTATTATAGCATCTACCAGATGTTTAACACCCAAATATGCTTCACCAATATGGTTAGCCAACATATATGCAGGAGTAGTGACAATTTTATGTGTTTTGTCTATATGTATTTCATCTACCAGACAATCAAAACATTTTGCCCCCATAGTTGTTAATAATTCAGATGTTTCTTTATCAGTGCCAATGGTTAACTCAATTCCCGGGCCGTAAATTCCAGGTATCATTGCCGGAGCGATACATATAAAGCCAACAGGGAGCTTATTTTTAGTAAACTCAAGGCATTTATGTTTAACTAAGGGATTAACAATATAATCTTTTCCATTAGTTGCAAAGTCAAAAAGATTATACGCAACTCCGTTACCGCCGGGAATGATAAGAGCATCAAATTCTGCTATTTCTAGTTCTTCAAGTGGTTTGACTTCACCTCTGGCAATTCTGGCAGACTCAACTAACATATTACGTTTTTCACTTGGTACAGATTCATTAGTTAAATGATTAGATACATGATTCTGTGGTAAGTCCAAGCTAAAACATTGAAATACTGCTTTGTTTTGCCTAATTGAAAGTAAAGTTAATACCGATTCTTGTATTTCAGAACCATCCATTCTCCCACAACCTGCCAGAATAACTGCAATTTTAACTACGTTATTCCTAACTAGATTTCTCTTTAATTCCGGAGAAACTCCAGAGTTAGTTTTAGCTGCACTATCAATTACAGGGCTATCATTTAATTGCGCAATTTTCATGATAATTCCCTTTGAATTTTATCCACTATTTCTGTTACATCATTAGACAATTTATTATTAATTAAGTTATTTAATATATTTTTTGCTAATTGTTTGTACTCAGGGTGTAAATATGCAATTTTACTAAAGCCTCTGGCTAATCTTCCAGCTAATTGTGGGTTAAACTTATCAATCATTATAATTTGTTCACTAACAAAATTATATCCATCTAAACTATGAAATTTATAGTTGCTTTGTATAAATCCACCAAGTAGAGAATAAATTTTATTAGGATTTGTAGCCATAAAAGCTTTGTCTACCATTAAACGGCTTAGAGTATCGATCGTGGATAGACTACTTATTGCCTGCAAATTAAACCATTTATCCATAAGCAATTCATTTTTCTTATACTTATTATAAAATGCCTGTAGAATTTCATCGCGAATAAAGCAGTTTGTATCAATAACTGCAAATAAGGCAGCAATAGTATCAGTCATATTATCCGAATTATGGTATTGACCCAAAACCATTGTTTCAATTAATTGCAGGCTATGTGCTTTATTCATTGTTGCGGTAAGCTTTTTTATAATATAAAATAAAGCAGTATTTTTTAAAGTTCTCTTACCATGTTCATTGAAATCATAATGTATATTCATGTGTAGATTATATAGTTCCATCCAGCTGTCAAATAACTCATGCCCTAATTGAACTGCTATGTAATTTATAGCTTGATATAAGATTTTGGGATTAACATTATCTATTTGAGTAAGCATATTATTAAAACCAGGTAGCTGCAAGCATAATGCGCGAAACGCAGGATTTAGATTTTCATCTGCGAGCAGCTTTGTCGCAGCAGAAATAAAATCGGTGCTAAGTTTACTTGGTGGTTGCTTTGTAATATATGAGTTATACGCAGTTTTTATATACCCGGTTAAAAGCTTTGACCATGACTCATAACGATTAAATTCATCACTATCATAATTAGCCAGAAAAATAAGCTCTCTTTCGCTATAGTTAAAATCCAGAACCACAGGTGCAGAAAAGTCACGCAATAATGATGGTATGGGATGAGATTCTATCCGGTTAAAGACATATTTTTGTTTTTTTTGTGAGAGTAGTAGTACCAGGCCTTGATCATTAAAGACATATTCTCCGCTGATTGGTGCAAGCGGTTTAATCTCTTTTCCTTCCCTTGACAGTAAGCCAAATTTAATAGGAATTAGCATTGGCTGCTTATTTATTTGATTTAAAGTGTCTGGAATTATTTGACTAAATTCAATAGAATATTCTTCAGCCTGAGCATTATAATTAGTCGAAACTTTTAAATGCGGAGTCCCAGCCTGGCTATACCATAACATAAATTGGGATAAATCTACCTTGTTTGCATCACTCATTGCATTGCAAAAATCTTCGCAGGTGGCATAACTACCGTCATGACGTTTTAAATAAAGTGCCAGGCCTTTATTGAAACCAGATTTACCCAAAATAGTTTGATACATTCGAACGACCTCCTGGCCTTTACTATATACCGTAGCTGTATAGAAATTATTCATTTCAACGTATGATTCAGGACGTACAGAATGTGCGAGCGCGCTTGAGTCTTCAGTAAATTGAGTTTGACGAAGTGAATTAACTTCTGATATTCTGGTGATGCCATGTCCGTGCAAATCTGCAGTAAATTCATTATCGCGAAATACGGTCAAGCCTTCTTTTAAAGACAGCTGAAACCAATCCCGGCAAGTCACGCGATTACCTGTCCAATTATGAAAATATTCATGTCCTATAACTGCCTCAATAGCGATTAAATCATTATCCGTTGCAGTGTGAGAATTACCAAGAACATATTTAGGATTAAAAATATTTAATCCTTTATTCTCCATAGCGCCCATATTAAAATCATTAGAAATTACTATCATAAATATATCCAGGTCATATTCGAGATTAAACCTGGTTTCATCCCAGCGCATTGCCCGCTTTAATGCCTGCATAGCATGTTTTGTGCGCGAAATATCTTCCTCACTGGCATATATTTCAAGGGTGACGCTACGCCCGGATTTAGTTTTATATGTGTCTCTTAAAACTTTAAAGTTGCCTGCTACTAGGGCAAATAAATAGCTGGGCTTTTTAAATGGATCATGCCATGTAACAGTTTTTACCCCATCGGAAATTTTTTCCTGAACTTTGTTACCATTAGATAACAAAATCGGGTATTTATTTGTATTGGCAGTAATTGTTGTGGTAAAAATAGCCATTACATCAGGACGATCTGGATAATAAGTGATTTTTCTAAAACCCTGTGGCTCACATTGAGTCATATGTCCGCCTTTAGTGGCATATAAACCCATGCAGCTTTGATTATGCCATGGGTCAAGTCTGGTGATGACCTTTAGGGTAAATTTATCTGGAACATCATTTAATATTAGTTGTTCTTTATTTTGTTGGAAATTAGTAAATGTTTTGTCGTTTAGTTCTATCCCCACCAGATCTGCACTGCCATCTAGAGTAAGGATGTTTGGTATATTAGAAGGTAATTTATTCTTGTAGTATTTACTTATACTTGTAACACAAACATCAGTTTCATTTATGACAAATATTAAGTCTACTGTATCAATCAGATAATTACTAGGAGTGTAATCTTTTAAATATGTTGTGGTTAAATGGATCGTCATAAGGCAATACTTTCTAAAGATTGGCTGGTTAAATATTCTAAAGTCTGCATTTCAATTAATCGACTAACTGTTCTTCTAAATTCAAGTGCAAATTCGTTGTCCAAATATATCTTTTCAATATCGCAACTTGCTGATAAAATTATTTTCTTACGATTATCATATAATATATCGACAAGCCATGTCAGACGTCTGGCAATATCCTTTAACTCAATAGGTTTAATATCTTCCACTATTATATAATTAAATTTATTACTTAATTCTAAATAATCCAAATGGCTACGGTTTTCACCACAAATTATATCAAATTTAAACCAGATAATACCAGAACTTTTTTTGATATAATCAATAGGTCTACCCTGAATTATAATCGTATTATTATTCATAATTTGATTACCAGCTGCAAATTGATTAAATAAGTAAGATAGTTTATCATGACTTTTATCATTATTTATGATAAATAACATATTATCTGTATTATGCTCTAAACGATAATCTTTTACACTGTCTAGTTTCATTATTTTTAATTTTTGCTGGAGCAAGTCAATAGCACCAATAAAACGTTCCCGCATCAACCCATCTGGATATAATTGCTCTGGTGCAAAATTAGAAGATGTTACCAAATATACTTCATATTTAAATAACCCTAAGAGAAGATTTTTTAAAATCATGGCTGTTGCTATATCGCTAACATGCATTTCATCTAAAAAAATTATACGATATTTTTGTCTTAATTTTTTGGCAATTATATTAAGTGGAGCCTCAGAGTCTTTTAAAGTGGCTAATTCTTGATGAATATCACTCATAAATTGATGAAAATGCAAACGTACCTTTTGTTGTTCGGGAATTTGACGAAACAGCTCATTTAGAACCATTGATTTACCACATCCAACATTACCATAAAGATAAATACCTAATGTACTTGGTCTGCTCCATAACCGGCAAAAAACCCCTCTGTTACTAAAATTAGCAATAAATACGTCTAATTGTTGTAGAATAGCGTTTTGGCGTTCATCATAAATTAAAATATTTGATTTAGTTTGTGCAAGATACCAATTTTGTAATAATTTCATAACTATGCATTTTACCAGATTTATCCTTTTAAAGAAATATGATTAAAGATCCAAGACAGTACACCCATGAATACCCCGGTTCAAATATATTAATAAAACAAGCACTTGCTGTATT
>JAJFBO010000051.1 GCA_020697025.1 Burkholderiales bacterium | reverse complement strand
TTGTAAATGTACCTTCACCCATAGTTATAGGAAATCATTGTTGGATAGGTAATAGCTGTAAAATCATCAGAGGAGCAAAACTCCCCAATAATACTATTGTTGGAATTGGGGCAATTGTTAATAAAGTTTTTGCAGAAGAATATACTATTCTCGCCGGAGTACCAGCTAAAATAATAAAACGCGGCCGCAAATGGCATAGAAAAAATCCATATTTATTAATGCAAAAAAACAGGTTATGAAAAAATTTTCTATTTAAGTAAGTTTCACTTAAAGAAATATTTGAGAGGCGAAATTATAAATTATAAACTATAATAATATCCAAATTAGTGTTGTGATGCCAGTTTATCAAACTCATGAAGCTTACTTACGGGAAGCTATTGAGAGTGTTCTTAAACAGACCTATCCAGATTTTGAGTTTTTAATTATAAATGATAGTCCGCAAGATGATTGGGGATTACAGCAAATAGTTGCAAGCTATAATGATGATCGAATTATTTGGATACCATGCAAAGTAAATAGTGGTATAGCAACCGCTTCAAACATTGGAATTAACCTTGCACAAGGTACATTTATCGCTATGATGGATCATGATGATGTGTGTATTCCAACAAGATTTGAACAGCAAGTTAAATTTTTAAAAAAGAATCCTGAATTTGGTTTTATTGGTGGGCAAGCTGATGCATTTTATCCAGACGGAAGTAGTGTACGATTAAATTATTTAATTTCATCTACAATTGACGAATTAAAGCATAGCTTTTTTGATACTGTTCCATTTCTTAATCCAAGTGTTATGTTTCGTAAGTCAGCATTAAATACTTTGAGATATAACTCAGACTATAAAGTATGCGCAGATTATGATTTATTTGCCAGACTTGTTTTTGCAAAAAATATTAGAGCTACTAATTTACCGGAAGTTATTTTACGCTATCGGTTTCATGATGCTAATACATCATTTAATCAGTATTTAATTGCAGAACAGGAGACAAATGAAATTCAGCACTGGATTTTGCAACATAATAATGCATTAAGTAAGACTCTTAGATGAGCTTTCGTTATCTTAAACAAAATTTAGATTCCATTATAATAATTATACTATATATGATATAATAATTAAATTGATTAGAAGCAATCTGCTTTGATTGTATAGCCCAAAATAAAAAATATTCTCAATAATTAAAAGGAAATCAATATGAAAGAAAAAGCAGTCGACCTTCGAGCAGGTTGGATTATTCAGCATGAAGGCCGTCAATTTGCGGTATTAAGTACACGAACGGTTAAATCAGGAACTGGCGGTGGAGCGGTTATACAAACTGAAATGAGAAATATTCAGACAAATTCCAAAGCTCAGGTTGGATTTAGATCAACTGATTCGATAGAACGTTTATCAACAGAAGAATTAGAATGTTCTTTATTATTTAAAGAAGGTGAAGACTACGTATTTATGAATATGGAGGATTATAGCCAGATTACAGTTAGTGCAGAGACCATCGGAAATGATGTTGTATTTTTATCAGATGGTATTAATGTAAGACTTAAATTAGTTGATGGCAGTGTTATTGCGGTTGAATTCCCCGCAACAATTGTGTGTACTGTTACCGAAACTGACCCTCAAATTAAAGGCGCTACAGCTACAGCGATGGACAAACCTGCAATACTTGATATTGGTATTCGTGTGATCGTCCCTTCTTTTGTCAATGTTGGCGAAAAGATTGTTCTAAAGACTGCTACCAGAGAGTATTCAGAGCGTTATAAAGAAGCAAAATAATTAACTAAAAATTAATACGCAATTTAAAATCATCATATTAAAGCCAGATAATATTTAATATTTTTAAAAGGCAATAAATTTGATTTATATTGGCACTGCTGGATGGGGCATCCCCACCAGGTTAAGTGAAAAATTTCCAGGGCAGGGTACTCATTTAGAGAGGTATGCCAGGATTTTAAATTGCGTAGAGATTAATTCTTCGTTTTACAAGTTGCACAAACCAGAAACTTATGAAAAATGGGCGCGCCTGACACCACAAAATTTTCGTTTTTCGGTAAAGCTCTCAAGGTATTTTACTCAGGAGGCACGTCTTGGTGATACAAGCGGTCTTTTAAATGAAACATTAGATGGAATTTCTCAATTAGGAAACAAATGGGCTGTGCTACTTGTACAGCTACCTCCAAGTTTATTATTTGACCAGAATGTAGCAGCAAAGTTCTTCAGGCGGCTTTGTAGCTTGTGCCCACAACCAATAACCTTAGAGCCACGACATATCTCCTGGACAAGTGAACAAGCCATTGACTTACTAGCCGTCTATCAAATTAGTAAGGTTATTGCCGATCCGGAGCCAGTCTTTCTTGCGCCAGAAAAATGCAAGGGGTTAAGTAAAATTCTGTACTATCGCCTTCATGGTTCTCCCGAGATTTATAAAAGCAGTTATTCTTCCGATTACATTAAAAGCATGAGAAATCAAATGTCTGAATATTCCAAGAAAAATGTCTGGTGCATTTTTAATAACACCACTTTGGGTTTTGCCACCGAAAATGCTATCGAGCTTCAGGAACTTTAAATTTACCACAACAATTATAGTAAAGAGTTCTTGCTTAACCATGGCGGCTTAAATATATATACTAGAATAAAATATAACTGCCAAAATCTAGGTGTATTTTATTCTTTAATTTGGGATATTACTGAAATTCCGTATTATGCTTATTTAGTTAATATGATAAAATTTATTGAGAGTTTAAGTTTAGCTTTATATAGTTCAAAAATTATTATTAAACTAAAGATTCCATATATATACTCAATATAATAACCTTTTTGAAGGAATAGCAAATGAAAACATGCAAATTATTAAGTGCTTTATTTACTTTGGTTTTATTTATAGGCACGGCTAAAGCTCAGGGGGAGCGACGACCATTTAATTATTATACGGATCATAGAATGGATTGCACTTTAGGGGCTGATTATTTTGTTATGCCCTTGGACAGGAGTAATAAAAAAAATAGAGATATGTGGAGAGAGGCAAATATTCAAGCTGAACGTGCGGCTGGGGATAAAATATGGCTTATCCAGCACATAGGGGATGATGGCAAGCATCATTTTTCAACAAGCTTTGGAGATCTTACACCTAAGAAAAAACCTAATGAACGAGGATCACTTTTACCTACTACAGATGGGTCAGAACCACATTATATAGCGGAACTAATTGGGCATTCAGATCCTCAAATGATTAAAAATCTGCCTCTAAAACAGCAAGAATGGGTCAAGAAGACCAAGTGGATTTCCTACAAAGATAGAGGTCAAGAAGTTCAATTTCAATTCAAATACAACCCGGCAGATAATACCTGGGAGGTTTTTGGACTTTTTGATTTTGAAGCGTATAAGTCTCCTGCAGCTTACATCTTTGTGCCTAATGCAATATGTGAAGTCGAGTCATTTACGAGGTAATGCTTGTGGAGCAGTTTAACGCTCCATAACCTATAAAAAAGGATATTTTATCTCCCAGAGTGTAGAATTTTGAATTATGCCATCTTCATTTTATAGCAATATTAAGGTTCATATTTTCTATGCAGATGCAAAAAAAGTTTAACAAAGCCGTTACTAGGATAAACTGCTCGTTGCTGCTTATCTCCAGTCAGTTCAAAACGTTTAGTTCTCGAAAGCAACTCCTCCAATGCTACTTGCATCTCTAACCTGGCCAAAGATGCGCCTAAACAAAGGTGAATGCCTCGCCCCCAAACTAATCCATCTTGTGTGTTTCGTTCGATTTTAATGTGGTTTGGATCATTGAACACGTGTGGATCTCGATTAGCAGATATCCACATTAGTGATATGCTTTCCCCTTTTGGAATTGTTCGGCCATGGATTTCAACTTCCCGTGTTGTTAAACGCCGATTGGCAACAAGTGGACCGTCCACGCGCAAAATTTCCTCAATAGCCTTAGGAATAAGGGACGGCTCTCTCCGTAATTGATCTTGCAGGCTGAGGTTTTGGGCGAGATTAAAGACTAAGATGCTTAATCCAGCAGCAACAGTGCCATGTCCGGCTGCCCAGTTACGTAATATGCTCACAATTTGGTCGTCGTTTAGTTGCACTCCGTCAATCTTAGTTCTAAGCAATTTATCTGTAACATCAGCTTCATCGCGTGTTAAAGCTCGATGTTTATCCAAATTAGTCTTCACATGCTCTGAAAAAAGTTGAGCCAATGCTATTCCGGCAGCGGGGTTTCCACTGAAAGCTACTTGTTGATTTCCATGCACCCAAGAACTAAGACATTCCCACTGCTGATCTGGCCAGCCAAGAAAACTACATAGAGTTTTTATTGAAAAAGGTGTGGCAAAAGCACTAACATACTCTATATCTTCATCCAACTGTATAGATGTAAGTAGATCAACAGCAATTTTGCGGGCGCATGGTTCAAGTCTAGCTAATCGTTCTTTAGCAAAGTTGGGAACAAGCGCTTTTTGGTATTTTCCATGAACTGGAGGGTTCATCCCATTTGGAATGGCTAAGAATTTAGATTCATTACTGTACGTCTCCGTATTATCTAGAACCCTAGTAATATCCTTAGGAGAAAACAAGGACCATCCCATAAATTCACTATGTGCTACTGGGCATTTTTCCCGCATCTCATCATAGGCCCGACGTTGATCTTCTAAAACTGATTTGTCCTGTGGATTCCAATCATCATGTTGTTTTTCTATCATTCTGTTCTCCTGTGTTAATGTGTCAACTTTAATTTGTATAAGTTGAACAAATGGTTATGGTTAAGGCTAAACATAAGGTAAATTTCTAGTTTAGGTCTAATCTGTACATAAATGCTCGGCGAAATACCTTTTGCGAAAATAATCAACCGTACAAGTTTATACATAATCAGTATATTTATAGTTAATAAATGCTTTAGTAACTATAAATGTCATGGAAAATTCTTTTAATAGAAATTTGAAAGATTTATAGTAGTAAAATGTTTTATTTTAATTTTCATCTAAGTTATTTTTGTTGACGTTTTGTGATAAATCAACTAGATCCATATGATTTATAATTAAAGTTAAATCAGTAATTGCTTTAACACTATGTTTTTCAAAAGGTTTCATATAAATTACTTCGCCAGTTTTAATCTCATGCTGTGTGAATCCAATTGTAAAAATTCCATCACCATCTACACATACTATAACTACCGTGCTATTTGAGTGATGTTCAGATAATTCACTACCTGCATGTATTTTCAATTTTATTACTTTTAATCCTGGAGCAGAAACTAAAACACCTTTCACTTTATCCACCTGAAGCTCGGTTTTATAAGTTGTCATGATTTACCTTTCTAAATTTAAAAATTATATAATGACTTAAGAAAAAGGATAATAAACCTGTAAAGGTATCCATTTTCTATTTATCTTTACAAAACTAGATAATTGATATCTAATAGTATTAGTATAATGCTTTTTAATAATATGCAGAGCCTTAATATTTCGGATAAATAAACTCTGCATCAGCTATCAATGAACGATGGCAGCGCCATGATGCTGTCTAGGCGTACTATTCATTAATGGGTCAAGCATTTGACATTTTTCCAATAGAGATCCCTCGATTTCGTGGTTTAAATGGAACTCTTGGATTAAATTCTTGAAGTTAATTTTAAACGATTTACCTTTATTTAAACTATAAACTTCTGTACTAGCAGTATGGGGGAAGGCATCATCTTTATTATCTGCTGTTAATAGGTTATGAGCATCTGCTCCAAATATTTTAGCAAAATCTTAACCGAATGCCATTGATGGGGCAAAATGCCCTAATACATTTGATCCATATTATTTTTTCAGGCTGTAATTTATAGCGACAACTTACCTCTAAAACGGCGAGGTAAATATCTATTATATAGCTGGATAAATTTATTTTCAATATTGCTCCATTTTGTAGCCAAATAAATAATAAGAAATCCAGTTAAAATTAGAATTAATGGCAAAATCAGACTATTTTGACTTAGGTAACTTAAATACCCAAATATTCCAATAACTGCAAAAATCGCAAAAATCCTGCGTTGTAAAATTATACTAACAACAAGCATTAAAATATTGATTAAAAAATAAATAAAATGTCCCAAATGATTATAACTCCAACCTAATGCGCTAAGACCGCCCCAAAAAGTGATGGTTGCAGCTAAATATAGCCAAAAAATTTTATCAGCATGTTTTGCTTCCATTATATAATCCAAGCGAATTAAAATAAGTAGCTGGATTAAGCCAAATAGCATGGTAAACCAGGACTGATCAATAAAGGTAAATAACTTAAGTTTGAAAATCATTGGATATAGGTCCATGCTCAGATACCAAAGTATAACTGAAACAGGTAATAATATAAAATTAAATCGATAGAAATAAAAGAGTATTATACCAGCAATTAATGTAGCAAACTCTATTGGCACCCAGTGTGCAGATACCAGAGAATTAATTTTTTCATAGCCAGCAAACTGGCCGGGAGCCAGATGCAATGCATATTGTAGGTTATAAATCATAAGTGGTACTAAAACCAGGCTAAAAGCAGCCATAATCCCGGCAGGAATTATCATTTTTTTCCGATTAAGTATATGTGTGGCGTATAATCCAATAATGAATAACCAAAAACTAATCATGAATAAACCATAACCTTTAAAAGTTTCCCAGACCAGACCAATAAAAAAAGTTACGGCTCCAATTGACAGGAGACCACCAAAATAATAGAGCATATGAACAAAACAAAACTTTGGAGTACTTATAGTTTCCTGTTCTAATAAACGCCATATCTCTACTGACTGTTCATGGCTAATAATTCCCATAAGCACGGCTTTTTGCAGCTGGTCCTGGGATATTTTCAAATCACATATCATTTAAAACTCCATAATATAGTTGTTATTTATTATTAAAAAAAGCCGAAGGAAGTTTACCACCAGAC
>JAJFBO010000050.1 GCA_020697025.1 Burkholderiales bacterium | reverse complement strand
GATAAACTTTTTAAGCAGTTTATTGCACTAGCCCACCTTGAGGCTAAAGTAAAAAATTTAAACAAAGTAATGATTAATTTACAAAATGGAACGTTTGAGGTTGGCAGCATTATAAAATTAAGAGAGTTTGACAAAAGTGATTTTTTGACCTATCAATTACCTTTTTCATACAGCAAAGATGCCATAGCACCTAAATTCAGGGGGTTTTTAAACAATGTATTACCAGACCAAGATTGTCAGAAGTTATTACAAGAATACTGTGGATACATATTTACAAAGAATCTCAAATTAGAAAAATGTTTAATCCTCTATGGTACAGGCGCTAATGGTAAAAGTGTGATAGTTGATGTTATGAATGCGTTATTAGGTATACAAAATGTAACTAACTACTCATTAGCCAGTCTGAGTCAAGAGCATAACCGGGCTAATATTAAAGATGTTTTAGTTAATTGGGGTTATGAAATACATGGAAATTTGGATAGCGATACATTCAAAAACCTTACATCTGGTGAACCAATCCAAGCCCGCCTTAAGTATGGGAATAGTTTCATGATGACTGATTATGCAAAGTTGGCATTTAACGCAAATAGTTTGCCCAAAGATGTTGAACATAACGAGGCTTTTTATAGACGTTTTATGATTATTCCATTCGAGGTAACTATACCACAAGATAAGCGGGATGCAAATTTAGCTAAAGATATAATTACAAGTGAACTAGAAGGGGTATTTAATTGGATTATCGAAGGTTTAAAGCGGTTAGTTGATCAAAAGAGTTTTTCTGATAGCGTTAAAAGTAAAGAGGCGCTGGATGCTTACAAAAAGGAAAGTGACACGGTGGCATTATTTGTTGAGGATAATAGTTATAGGAAATCACTTGACAAAAAAATAGCAACAAAAACAATGTTTTCAGAATATATTCAATTTTGTAAGGATAATGGCTTTAGAAGTTTAAATATTAGAAATTTTTCTAGTAGACTTCAGTTTTTAGGCTTCGAGTATATAAAATCTAATGGTTTCACCGGATTTTATATGAACATAACCTCTGAATAAATGTTTTATTACTCAAGTACTTGAGAACTTATAGCACTAAGATTAGTTCTCTTAGTGCTTTAAAACCTTTTCAAAAAACAATATTTTTTTATAATAATCAAAGGAGCATGATTTATGACTAAATTAACACAAAAGCAATGGATTGAAATTAAGGCTAAATACCAGATGGGTAAATCAATACGGGAAATTGCGCGGGAGTATAACTATGACTCCGGAAATCTAAGTCGTAAAGCAAAAAAAGAAGGTTGGGTTCATGGGGAAATACAGCATCTAATTACTGCTAAAGCAAATGCCATCAATGAAGTAGCAAAGACAACAGCTGAAATACAGCAAGCAACACTACCTAAACAGCAGGAAACTATAGAGCGTGAGGTTCTAGTTTTAGCGGGGTTAAAACAAAAATCACTTCATGTTCAATATCAAGTAATGGATTTAGTAAATGACATAGTTAAACAAACAATTGTATTTGTTGCAAATAACCAAAGTGGGTTATATATTAAGAGCCAATCTGAAACGGGAATTACTTATGGTAGAAATTCAGAAATTGTAAAAGACTTAGCCCCGATACTTAATGGTATCAATAGTATTATTAACCCCAAGTCTGACATTACAGTAAACAACAACCAGCAAAATAATATGTTGATTAAATTAGCGGATGAAGATTATCCTGGTACAGATAAATTTATAGTTGACCGTCAAGGAAATATTACACTTGATGCAGATGGGAATCCTGTAAACCCGGAAAGTTGTATCCAATTTTACTTGCCAGTTAATAACAGGTAACATCATCCATACTTATCAGCTTGTTCTTAAAAAAGCTATTTACGGATTGCATGAGTAATTTTTAAAGCTTATATTATTATTCAGCAGTTGTCAGATTCATAACTATTTATCATAAATACAAGTTACTACTTGAACAAAACTAGTTGCAGATTTTAAGTTAGGATTTCTAACATGTCGGGCATTTTGAAGGAGGAGCTAGTGATTTTTAATATTTTACATTTACCAATGTTATATTTTATCAGCAAATTTATTATCCAAAAAAGTATCAATAAAATTTTCAAATGTCATATCTGGATTAGAAAAATCCTTAAGTAGTTTTATTAAAATATCTCTGACCTTCTCATGTGTTTCAAAAACCATTAATTCTTCATTAATAACTAACGTTGCTCCATTATGAACTATTTTACTTCTTCTGTCATAAACTTTTTTCATTTCTTTAAAAATACTTATTTTATCAGCTTTATTCTTCCCTAAGATAAAAGCTGTTCTTTCCGCAATTGTAGTTGCAACTTCAACTGTTTGACTTTCCGGCTTCAATATACATTCTAAAACAGTTATTAGATAAATAAATTTATTGGTTAAGTTCATTTCATCTGTAGCAAAGTTGAACCAATAAAGCGCATCTCTCATTTTCTTTGCTTTATCAGAATTTATATTATCGTTTAGCCACTTTAGCCCCCTATCTAAATATTCCTCGTATATAGTATCATTAATACCAGCCCGATCAAATTTTGTTTTTGGTGTAAAGCCATTATAACTATCTACATTAACACCTTGAATTACTAATTCTTGCGCAAGTTCTTTTGGTTTGAGGGTAGTAAAATAAACATCACATCCAGGCTGGAACAATTTTAAAAAACCCGCAACTTCTTGGCTGTACTTATAAAAAATATTTTCAGCTGAAACCTGATCGATTGCTTCTATTTCTGATATTGCAGCAATATCAGGCATCAGTTTATTATAAGGATCTTTATTTGTAAACATAGTTTTGAAATATTCAAGTTTCTTTAGTACACGAGGATTATCTTTATAATAATCGTGAAAGTATGGTATTGGGTTTGGGATAAGATCTAAGCCAATAATTTTAATTAATGGCTTAGTAGTAAGTATATGAATAATGGCTGGCTTAATGATAGTAAAATCTTTATTTTTTAACTCATGGAATTTTTTAAGCATTTTAATAGAAACACTTTCTATTTCCTTAATGTTTTCAAGGGCCTGAATACTAAATTCATTAATAAATTCTTCAGCTAACGAAACTGTTGACATTTTATAATTTGACAAAATAGCTTTAATTAACTGATATTTTATTTTAGACTGTTCAGGTGTTAACATTAATTGATACTGCTGATTTGGGCTAGTACTAAAATTCAATTGAGCTAAGTTCGTTAAATCCATTGAATTGGAATTTTCAGAATTTTCTTTATAGATTGCAACCAAGTTTTCAAATTTATCTTTTATATCTTCATTAGGATTACATGTATGCTGTCTATTTTTTTTCATTACTTTATTCTCTCACAATATTAAAATATGGATATTAGAGACCGCTCATATATTTATACATTATTGCTTTTGAAATGCCTATGGTCATGCAGATTTTGTTTATTGTTAATTATTTTTAACTATAAAACTGTAGTGTTACGGTTATATCAAATAAAATTTAATATTGATTAATTTAAAAGCTTATTTAGGTCAGTAAAATCCAAACTTAACTGTTTAAAAATCTTTATTAAAGTAGAGATTTTGATTTCACTTTTAGCATTTTCTATTTTATATATGCAATGCTCATGAAGCATACATCTATATGCCAGTTCATTTTGTGATAATTTTTTCTCTAATCTTTTCTCTTTAATCAATTTACCCAGCTCGATATAAAATGATTGCATTCTGCCCCTCAATTCAAAAATCACAATTTATCATTTTTGTGATAGAATCATGCCGTACTGTTGTATGGGCTTGATTATTTATTTGAAAGGCAAAAAATGAAAAAAATATTGATATTTATAGTTATAATCGGGTTTGTTTTAGCAATTGGCATTTTTATCGGATTTAGCGATCATAAAAACGCTAATAAAATAATAGCTGTAAAACGAATAAAAAATACTAATGAAAAGTCACTTCTATATGCAATTAATAATGTTACTTTAGAACAATTTAAGTCACAAGAGTCGATAGGGGTAAATGCGGAAGCTCGTTATCAAATAAATAAATCAGCTCAGCAGATGCTTCAAGGTGTCGACTTTTCTAATCGTTATAGTGCTACAACAAATTGCGATTCAGTCAATAAAGATTTGGAGTTGAGATATATATCCATAAATGCAATACTTGATGTTTTTTCACTAAAGAAAATGACAGCTACAGAGGCTGCATTCATAATTAGCGGTTTTGATGGTGGTGGAAAATTTGAAGCTGAACAAAGCTTTATATATACAGAATGTCATAATGATCGAAACACAATGATTTATAATACACTTTCAGGTGGCGAAATAATTGACTTTGATGAAGTTGATAAATTAGTAGAGAAATTAGGCAAAATGGATGTGCAATTACATCCTGATAGAAAATATATGCCTGAAACGGATCTGCCTGTGAGTACTAGTAGATGGCTAAAATAATAATATAATTTTTACATCTAAACAGGGACTAAGAAAATATAACAAAAAAGTTTCTACTAAAAATGTAATAAAGGATTTAAATAAAACTAGTAACTATTAAAAGTCCTATGTTTAACTCTTAAGTAAAGAATATGTTGAAAGATAATAAATGATAGACGCTCATAAAATTCTTAATAATTGAGGTGAATGGTGGATACCTGGTAGCGAAAAATCTATACGTGGTATTATAAAAAAATTGGATGCAGAACATGAATCGTATCTATTAGAGCTTGATAATAAGCTACCAGTTGTAGAGGATTTAGCAGGAAAGATAGCACAGTTTGATTTGGTGATTGGGCTTGTTAAAAATAAAAAAATTAGTTTAGTTTCAGTCACAGCCAATAATGATATTCAACCTACATATTTTTTTTCACATGGGTTAATAGGAGAGCATTTTTCAAAATCTGAAGAAATAAAATTTGCTTCAATTAATGGATGTTTTTCAAGTAAAGAATTCTCTAGCTGGTTTTACCCTCTATTTCCTGAAGTGTCACCGTCAAATGATGAATTATTAATTCGTATTAAACATAAATTTGAATCATATAAATTGGAAAAAAGTAAAATTGACATATCATTTAGTCGTAACGTTACTGATTACACTATATCAAGAGACAGTGTTAACTGTAATATATCAATTGAAGTTTCTATTTGCTTTTTAAATCAAAAACTTTCTGATTTTTTGGAGTTGGTAGCCACTTTTAATTGGTTTGAAATTTTTGTATCATTATGTAGTTGGTCAAATATAAAAGTAGATAACTTATATTTTAAAACTGTGGATAGTGTCCAAGTAGATTATTTTCCAGGATATGATTTCAGAGCTATACATACCGATGTTAGCAGCTCTTTTATCCACTATTCAGTTATACAAGATAATTTAAGCTATATATTAGATAAATGGTTTATAAAACGGAAAGAGTTTAATATAATTGGTTATATTTTAGTGAGTTTATTTGAGAAAAATAAATTTCCTGTTGAGATTGATTTTAATTTAATAGCCCAAGCTGCAGAAACTTTACATCGAAGGTTCTTTGCAAAGGAAGAAACACAGCCTTTAATAGATGGTTTTTTAAATAATGTGAAGGAGTTCATTAATAGTCAAGATATTGAAGATGAAATTAAGGAACGTGCTAAAGATAAATTAAAAAATTTTAGTGATCCATCTTTTAGAAAACGTATTGAAGATTTGAAAAATAACATGCCGTATGCGATGATTGAAAATACAATTATTAATGATGAGAAATTTTCAGCTAACATTGCAACGAGAAGAAACTGCTTTACGCACTGGAACTCTAATTCTTATAGTAGCAAATTATATAATAATCTTGACTCATACACTGATTCATTGAAATTACTTGTAAGTACTAATTTATTTAAGTTATTAGGTATTAATGAAGATATAATGGTTGAATTATTCCGCACAATAAAGATTAGTATTTTCGGACAAATTATGGTTGATAGAAAAAAAATCTATATGGTTACGGAAAGTCAAAATATATAGTTTTCAAATAAAGTGCTATAAATCTTCTGCTAGGCATTGCTTTTACTTGTTAAATATACTAAAAAAGTAAATTTTGAATGCTATCTAAGGAACATAAAAACTAATTTTTTATTTTAGCAATTTGGTGAGAATCTCAAATTTCAGTAGTTATAGGAGTTTAATTAAGTATACTAGAATTAGGATAAAGCTTTCAGCATGCTTTATTGGCAATAAAAAGATATATTTCTAAATTATAAGTGCAAATAGAGTGCAAAATGAATTTTTTGGTTGAGGTTGAATTCTTTGAAAAGCCTTGCGGCTAAATGGTTGCGGGGGCAGGATTTGAACCTACGACCTTCGGGTTATGAGCCCGACGAGCTACCAAGCTGCTCCACCCCGCGATCGGTTAAGCCATGATTATTGCATACATATTCATGATTTGTCAAATATAAATGGCGGAAGCTGTGAGATTCGAACTCACGGAGGACTCGCATCCTCGACGGTTTTCAAGACCGTTGCATTCAACCGCTCTGCCAAGCTTCCTTATTTGAGGAAGATATTATACTTCCTGATTAACTAAAAATGCAAATATAATTAGTGGGATTTTTATTGCTAGTGTTTTATAGAAAAAATATCCAGCAATAGTTGCCTTCATTCTCACATTTTTATTCCACATACATATATTTTATAATCGTAATTAGAAAGAGTGAGTATTCCAAATATACCATAAGTTAGCTGATGAGTTATAGCAGCATAAGACATAAAAAGTAAGCAAAGATCAAATTGTGAATTATCGATAACTAAATCAAACCGGTATATAAGAATTGGTTTAAAGAGTATCTTCTAAACTATAATGTAATTGCAACTCGCCGGTAGCCGGAAGTAGCTGTTGGTTTATTAAATTTAGAAAATCTATATCCAGCTAAATCAATAATTGAACAACTTACTTAGAGGAGAATTACCAGTTATTGCTAAATATACAATGAAAAACCTGCGGTTAAACTTGAGCAAGGCAGCCCTACGAAAGATTATTGATCAAAATAAAACAAAGAGTTATATAATAAAAATTGCTTAGTAGCATATGCCGCTAAAAAATAAATGCAAATATATTTGACAAGAAGTAGTATAAGTATATATAATCCGGTTCTCGCTTAAAAAGCGGGTAAAGATTTCGGTGAAGAAATTAAGTATGAGCCTGAAT
>JAJFBO010000049.1 GCA_020697025.1 Burkholderiales bacterium | reverse complement strand
TTCCCCACTGCTGCCTCCCGTAGGAGTCTGGGCCGTGTCTCAGTCCCAGTGTGGCTGATCTTCCTCTCAGAACAGCTATCGATCATCGCCTTGGTAAGCCTTTACCCCACCAACTAGCTAATCGACCATCGGCCAATCATTAAGCGCCAGGCCTTGCGGTCCCCAGCTTTCCTCCTCAGAGTGTATCCGGTATTAGCTCATCTTTCGATGAGTTATCCCCAACTTTATGGTATGTTCCGATGTATTACTCACCCGTTCGCCACTCGCCATCTGCCCGAAAGCAATGCTGCCGTCCGACTTGCATGTGTAAAGCACGCCGCCAGCGTTCAATCTGAGCCAGGATCAAACTCTTTCGACATAAAAGGTTATAAATCCAAAACACCAAACTATTGCTTGTGGCAATAGCCAGATGCCTCACATTTATTGATTTATTTATCTAACTTGTTAAAGATCTGTTTTAAGATTCAGCTTCATACTTAATTTCTTCACCGAAATCTTTACCCGCTTTCTAAGCGAGAACGGTATTATATACATGAGATTGGCCAGTTGTCAAATAATATTCGTGACTTAATCCATAAATATTTACAAGCAACTGAAATTATTCAAATTAATATTTTTAAATTTAATTGATATATAGATCTTAAGATTAAGAAATACAATTATGTACTTAAATAAAATGTTAATAAGTGCTATTTATTTAATTTTATATAAAAAATTATAAATTTTCCCAGAAACTGTACGGCCAAATAATCCGCCTATTAGTATATAATAGATGAAAAGCTTTAGTCCGTGTTTTAACTGAAATAATTTAAATATGCTAAATTTACTAACCCATTTACCTAAATATATACTTAAACGATAATCATGTATTAATTCTAGAGAAAAATTATTTTTAAAAACCGGACTTTTCAATAGTATAGAGTAACTATCTGCAACCGCTTTACAATTTAGTATAAAGTAATTAAATCGTGGCCTTTTTGCTCCAATAAAGTTGCTTCCATGCTGACGATAATAAACTAAAGGTATGTCTAAAAATTTTATAGAACCGTAGAAGCTGGCAATAAGTGCTAAATAATGATCATGAATATAAAATTCATCTGGAATAGGCAAAGCTAATTCAAGTAGTTTTCTAGAAAATAATGCTGTACAACCAGTAACATTATTACTAATTAAATAATCCTCAAAGCCTGATTTAAACTTGTCTTTGAATTGCATATTAGAGTTAGCAATAACTTGCATATTTTCATCAACTAAAACTGCATCACTATGAATTAGCAAGTTATCACCAATATTTTCCAGCAGCCTTTCTAATTTATTGCTAAACCAAATATCATCCTGATCAGCCAGTGCAATATATTCCCCACTACATAAACTAATTGCATATGCAAACGTCTTTACTATTCCCAGATTAACCGGATTTTGGACCAACTTAATGTTTGTGTGCAGCTTTTGATATTGCCTGATTATTTTAACGGTGTCATCGCTAGAACAGTCATCAACAATGATGATTTCTATATTTTTATATGTTTGGTTAATAATACTATCTAGCTGACTAAGTAAAAATAGACTACCATTATATGTAGCCATAGCAATTGAAATAAGCGAATTGTTATTGATCATGATAAGTCATGTTTGAAGGTCCAAGCTGTACACTGTATACAAACATCTTAATTAAATAAAAATTTACACCAGCTAGAATAAAACAAGTAATTATCTGTGCCAGTAATTTATCTGTATGCAGCATATCCACAAAGACATACATCATAAATAAATTAAGCGCCAATGAAATAAAATATACTAAAGTAAATCTAAGTAATGATTTAAATTGTGGTTTTTCTTTAAATACCAAAATTGAGTTAAGTATATATCCTTCAAGTACCCCAAAAATAAATGTAGCCGTACTTGCCAATAAATAATGCAGACCTAAGTACAATAAAAATGAGTATAAAATAAGACCCATTACTGTATTAAAGCCGCCAATAAATAAGAAGCCTACAAATTTATTACTGGAAAGTAAATTTAGTATTTTGAACATTTTACCTACTTAAAATCAGATTCTCAACTATATAATGATAACAACCAGTTTTCTGCTTTAAAACATATATGCATATGTTAATGACATTGATTAGTCGGAAAAGATATAATTTTACCATTTTTTATTAAGTTATTACGTATAAATGAAGGACGCTGTTTGACTTCTTCAAAAATTTTGGCAATATATTCTCCCACAACACTAATAGCAAGAATATTAAAAGAACCAAAAAACATAATTAAAAGAATAATTGTAGTAATTCCTTTAGGTGCTAACTGAGGTGATATAAAATGAAGTATGATCTCAAAAACAGCTAAGAAAACTGTAAATATAACCGATGCAAAACCAAATGTAGTTAGCATGTCTAAAGGCTTACGACTAAATGAAAAAATGCCTTTTTTTGCCCAACTGATATTTTTAAAAAAATTATTTGAAGATATTCCAAACATCCTCTCAGGACGATGATATTCTATGCCGGTTTGCTTAAACCCTACATAAGCTCTTATACCACGAATAAATATATCCCGCTCATTACATTTTAGTATCCAATAAACTACTTTTTTATCAATTAATGAAAAATCTCCTGCATCATGAGGCATAGAAGTTGTGGATAGCCAGTCAAATATACGATAAAAAGCCTTTGACCCCCATTGCATACTCAATGGAGCTTCACGCTTAAAGCGAACCCCATACACAACATCATAACCTTCACGCCACTTGCTGATAAAATCTTCAATTAATTCGGGTGGATCTTGCAAATCTCCATCTAAAAGTACACATGCATCTTTAGTTGCAATCTCCATTCCACTTCTAAAAGAACCTTGTGACGTTTGTTCGAAGCTACGTGAGTTTGTAATTCCAATTACTTTTGGATTTAAAGCTGACAAGTTACGGATAACCTCTTCACTCTCATCCGGACTGCCGTTATCCACAAAAATTATTTCATAATCAATGCCACACTTCTCAAAAACTTTTACCAGGCGTTCAGCCATAATAGGTATAGCCTGGGCATCCTTATAGCACGCAACTATTGCCGAAATGCTATTTCGTTGTAGTAACTGATCTCTTGGAGTTATAGAATCCATAATTTTGCATACCTCTGTAATTAACTATTGAGTAAGCGCTAAATAATATTTTTGTACATTTAAAATTATATCGGCTAATTTAGATGGCATTTCCAGACCAGTCTTACGTATCTTATCCACATTGGGTACATAGTAAGAAACTTGCTTATTCTCCAGATTAGGGCATATTATCTTGGAATGGCTATTTAATACCCGGCATATAAATTTTGCTAACTCAGGAATTGCAATTGCTTCATCTGAGCCTACGTTATAGACTTCATAATTGGACTTGCGATCATTAGCCTTTATCATAGTATACAATATTGTTTCGACTAAATCTTCTGTAGCCAGATAGGAACGGTAAATATTTTTACCCGCCTGCACTATTATATCTTCATTTTTGATAGCCTTTTTAATAAAATTACCTAGTACATAGTGCTCCATATCAAGATACTCACCACCAAAACAAAAGCATCTTAGTGAGGTTACTTTCATTAAGTCATTGGCATATAAATAACTATAATGTTCAGAAACTAATTTACCTATACCATAGCTACTGGAAGTCTTCTCAACTTCAGGCATGTTAGTTAAGCATTCAGTAGCTGCAACCAAAGCAGATAAATCACCATAAACGGCACCTGAACTTATATTAATAACTGATTTAACATTACATTTTTTGGCATAATCCAAAATATTTTTGGTGCCTGATATTATCTCCTCCATAAGTACTATGGAAGGTGTTTTTTCAACAACGCCAGTTGCTGCATGGATAATAAAATCATAACTTGCGCCTTCAGTATAATTTAAAGGCAATGATATATTTTGTTCTATATATTCAAGATTTAATGTATTATTTAAATCCGGGCATAGCATTCTGAACTTTTCTATATTTCTGGTTAAAATCGTAATTTTTCCCAGTTTAATTTGATTAGTTTGTAAATAATTTAGTATGTTTTTACCAAAAAATCCAGTTGCCCCGGTAATAAATAAATGATTACCTAATAAATTATTTGAGATAATTTTTTTTAGTTACATATATTATATATCTAAATATACTAACATATACCGAGCTAAAATTTCAGCATGTAATGCTGGTGATGGATTATAAATCGGCTGATCAAATTCTAATTTCGGATAGACCCGACAGTCACTATCAATAACATATTCTAAAATACAGTTACGACATTCTATAAATCCAGCAAAATCTTTTATATCAATATTTTGTTCATTCGTGGCATCCACTTTAAAATATTTCATTTTATATGCCTTGGCAATCCCAGAAAAATCTGGTACCTGGTAGCCACCTGAGAATGTAGTTCCTGTAGTAACATTATTAAAATATAATTCCTGAAATTGAGTAATCATACCTAAAGCATGATTATTTATTATAATCACCTTAACTGGTAAATCATATTGTGCGATTAGCATTAAGCTTTGTACTGCCATATGTATGCCGCCGTCACCATTGATTGAAAAAATAGTATTGTCATTATTTTGGGCAAAAGCAACACCTGCGGCAATTGGCAGGCAACTACCCATTGAACCTAGACCTCCTGAAGTATAAAATCTCTGATCTTTTCTAAGGCGTAGCATTTGCATTGCCCACATCTGATTTTGTCCTACATCAGCACAAAAAATATCCTTCTCTTTGGCTATTTGATTTAATATTTCAATTAATTTGTAAGGTGCCACTTTAGTTTTAATTCGTTTTATCTCATTTGCCTGATGATATTTATTTTTTAATCCACTTAAATAATTATGCCACTTAGACATATCTTTTAAATTAAAGTTTTTATTCAATATTTGTGATATAAATTTTTTTATGCAGGCATGTATTTTTATCTTATTATTTATCCGGCTATGCTTAAGTTCATTTAAATCTATATCAACATGTATAATTTTGCCTTTTAAAACAAAGCTATTTACTAAACCACCAGTTTGCCGAACATCTAACCTTGCCCCCAATACTAATAACAAATCAGTATTGGCAATTGCCATATTGGCACAACGATTACCGTAGGAACCAATTGTACCAATATACATTTCATCATACTCGTTGCAGGAACTCTTGCCTAATAGTGAAGAAACATAAGGAATACCAGTTCTGCTAATAAAATGCCTTACTTCTTCAAGAGCATTTGCATTATTAACGCCCCCACCAATTAGTATTAGCGGCTGATTAGCCTGATTAATTAAATCTGTAACCTCATCAAGCACTACTTCATCAATTACGATTTCTTTTTCTTGCTTAGATTGCGGAAATACAGCTAAAATCTGACGTTGAATATTCATGGGTATGTCAAGTAAAACCGGTCCTTTTCGACCTGATGTGGCTATATGAAAACATTTTTCTAATTCATATGGTACATCTTCATATTTGTCGACCATTTTTACATATTTGGTAATCGGTTTTAGCATCTCAACAATATTTGTTTCCTGAAAGCCTAATTGCCGGATCGGCTTATCATATTTATACTCATGTGTATTAACCTGCCCTGTTATAAATAAAGTAGGAACTGAATCAAAAAATGCATCAGCAATACCAGTAATCATATTTGTTGCACCAGGCCCGCTAGTTGCAATAGCAACACCTACATTATTGGTGTGCCGTCCATAACCCACCGCTGCGAATGCGGCACTTTGTTCATGATAAGTCTGGATAAAATCTATATTGTCACGTTCATGAATTGAGTGAACAATATGCGTAACCATTCCGCCCTGGTAACCAAATACAACCTTTACACCCTTTTGGCATAAAAAATCTACGATATAGTCTGATACTTTCATACTAGAAACTAACACCACAAAACTCACCAATTTTTTGTGCTGTATAATCTAACATCTCTGTCGTTAATCCTGGATAGATTCCAACCCAAAAAGTATTATTCATAATAATATCTGTATTAGTCAATTCTCCATGTATTTTAAAATTACGCCCTATCATATAGGGCTGCTTAGTTAAATTGCCTGCAAATAACAACCTGGTACCTACTTTATTTTCATCTAAGTAGTCAATTAGGTCACGCCTTGTAAACCCTGCATTATCCCTAACAGTAATTGGAAAACCAAACCATGATGGTTCTGAATTAGGTGTTGCTTCAGGTAAAATAAGAAAATCAGTACATGTACTTAATTTATGTTTTAAGTAAGTAAAATTAGTTTTACGTTTATCAATTAAATCATTTAATCGGGTTAATTGTGCCAAACCACAAGCTGCCTGCATATCCGTAATTTTTAAATTATACCCTAGATGTGTATAAGTGTACTTGTGATCATATCCTGCTGGCAAATCGCCTAATTTCCAACAAAAACGTTTGCCACAAGTGTTATCTTGCCCTGGCTGACAGTAGCAATCACGCCCCCAGTCACGAAAAGATTCAACAATAACTTTTAATTCATCATTATTAGTGCCAATAATCCCACCTTCACCCATGGTTATGTGATGAGCAGGATAAAAACTAATTGTACATAAATCGCCAAAACTGCCTACTAACTTACCATCATACTTTGTTCCTAGTGCATCACAGCAATCTTCAATTAGCCATAAATTATACTTTTTGGCAAGGCTTGCAACAACACTCAAATCATAGGGATTACCCAAAGTATGTGCAATAAATATTGCTTTAGTTTTAGGCGTTATAGCTGCTTCAATTTGAGTCACATCAATATTATATGTGGGGATATTTACATCGATAAATACAGGAACTGCCCCACATTGCAAAATTGGATTTACTGTAGTTGGAAAACCCGCTGCCACAGAAATAACTTCATCCCCCGGCTTAATTGCCCGTACACCTAAACGTGGTGAGGTAAGAGCAGTAAATGCCAATAAATTGGCCGAGGATCCGGAATTAGTAGTCAGAACATGCTTAAGACCTAAAAATTTGCCTAGTTCATTTTCAAACTGGGTATTAAATCTCCCAGTTGTTAACCATCCATCTAAAACCGCATCAGTCATATACATTAGTTCAACATCACCGATTACTTTACCTGATGGAGGAATGGCTGAAAAACCTGCAATAAAAGTTTTAATTCCAAAGTTGGCATCCGCATATTCTTTCACTAAAGCTTTTATTTTATCTCTTAATTCTTGCATAATCTAACTTTCTATGTAATTATTGATTTGTTCTATAGTTACTTTATACATATCTTCTTTTGATATATATGATTTATACCACTGAATAATCTTGTTTAAAGTAGTATCCAGATTCCAGCGTTGAGTCCAACCAAGTAATTCTCGCGCCCGGCTACAATCTAATTTTAAAAAATTTGCTTCATGCGGATGATCTGTTGCATCTTCTTCCCACTTCGCCCCCCATAAATCACATAATCGGTTGACAATGTACTCTACATTCTTGATATCTGTATCATGCGGGCCAATATTCCACCCATCTGCAGCAATAGTATCCCCATTATACAGTTTTTGTGCCAAAAGAATGCATTATATCCACTATCAGCCGGTCAGTAGCCCAATCACCGCCACCAATCACATTGCCCGCACGTCCACTAGCTAATAAAGTAGTATGTGATTTTCCGTAATCTTGTACATTAAAATAGCTATTACGATAACATGAGGTTACTAACTCAGCACAACCTTTACTATTGCTATACGGGTCATAGCCGCCCATTGCCTCATTTTCCCGATAACCCCAGTGCCATTCTTTATTTTCGTAACATTTATCACTGGTAACATTAACCACTGCTTTTACTTGTTTATTTTGACGAATTGCTTCTAATACATGAACCAGGCCCAGCACATTAGTACTATAAGTTTCAATGGGGTTTATGTAAGAATAACGAACCAATGGCTGGGCTGCTAGATGAAATACAATCTCTGGATTGGCTTGATTTAAAAACTCGCTAAATAGTGTATAATCGCATACATTGCCAATTTTATAATTAATTTTATTTTTTAATCCCAAAAGCTCGAACATGCTTGGATTTGTTGGTGCAGTTAATGAATAACCATATATATTGGCTCCCATCTCAAGTAGCCAGGTAACTAACCAGCTGCCTTTAAATCCAGTACAACCAGTTACTAGGACCTTTTTATTCTTCCAAAAATTTTTATCAATATTTGGACAAGTTAGAGAATTATCAACAGTTTTCATTTCCACAGCTTCCATGGCGCCTCATTGGAGTTCCATAATGATTCTAAATAATGCTTATCGCGAAGCGTATCCATTGGCTGCCAGAACTCATCATGAGTATATGCTGCTAACTGCCCGCCTTCAGCCAAAGCCTCTAGCGGCTCTTTTTCCCAAATACAACTATCACTATCAATTAAGTCAATTACCTTGGGTGATAAAACAAAAAATCCCCCATTAATATAGGCTCCATCACCTTTAGGCTTTTCTTTAAAACTAGTGATTATTTGTTCATTAATATCTAATGCGCCAAAACGCCCAGGGGGTGTAACCGCAGTTAGAGTTGCAAGCCTTCCCTGTGTATTATGAAACTCAATTAGTTTACTAATATTTACATTGCTTAAGCCATCACCATAAGTAAAGCAAAAGGCTTCATCATTTTTGACATATTCTTTGGCATATTTTAACCGTCCGCCAGTCATAGATTCATCACCAGTGTTTATAAGAGTAACTTTCCATGGCTCAGCGTAGTTATTATGTACCTCCATTTGGTTATTTTGCATATCAAATGTTACATCTGACATATGTAAAAAATAATTGGCAAAATACTCTTTTACAATATAACCTTTATAACCTAAACAAATTATGAATTCATTAATCCCATAATGTGAATACATTTTCATAATATGCCATAAAATAGGCTTTCCGCCTATTTCGACCATAGGCTTTGGCTTAATAACTGTTTCTTCAGATAATCTTGTACCAAGGCCGCCAGCTAATAGAACACATTTCATTCATAACTCCATTTGTATATTTAGGATAGCATTTTATCATAGAATTTAAAAATACTGTCTAACTAACTGCAACAAATATTAGTCATCATGGGTTAATATATCAGCTAAATTTGAGCGAGAATTCATTCATTGTTATATTACACGTGTATATTTATAATACATATTTTTTATATGAAGAAATATCTAGAGAATATGCCTTTTCTGACCTACTTAAATTTATATTATAGTAAGGATCGTTTAGCGGAGTATTATATTTTGTGGCAAATATACTTAAATCAGATTTAAAATCAGAATTACCAGCACTATTTTGAAAAGAGTAATTTAAATGAATTATGGAGTGACATACTATCCGGACAAAAGGCGTCCATACAATTAAATATTCTGCTTTTCTTAGTCTTATACATAAATCTATATCCAAAAAAGCAGATGCATAGTTTTCATCAAATCCAGCTAATTTATTTATTTTACGTTTCTCTATCATCATTCCATTTAATGTAATAGCACTTACATTATGTACATTATATAATATGTTGCCATAACCTCGATATAATTTCGGTGCATTATGATAAGCAACAACCCCAATACCTAGTTGTCCAAATCCTAGAATAATGCCTCCACTACATAAACTATTATTTGGATGATATAGTTTGGCACCAACAGCTACAACATCCTTACGTTGCGCTAACATAAGCATTTCTTCAAGCCAATTTGATGTAAGTATCTTAGCATTACTATCTAGAAACGTAAGATATTCACCTTTTGCATGAGATATCCCAAGATTATTTATAACTGATATTTTTGTTAAATTACTTTTATACAGATAAATCTTTGATTGAGGATACTTCTTTTGCAGCTTATTTAAGTCTATGTTTAAACTGGATGAACTTGGTTGAACTAATATTATTTCATAATTTGAATATGTTGTTTTTTTTGTGATCGAATCGATACAATTATATAAATTAGCTATCTCGGAACTTATAGAAATGATTATACTAATTAAAGGAAGAGATATTAATTCATAATCAATTTTATAAGTATTGATATTTATACCATCCCGTACTTTTCCAGGTAAGCAGTTTCGCTCTAAATGTTTAGTTAACGCCCATAACCCAGCCTCATGTGTATATGGTTTTGTACTACCTAACCCCGAGGCAGTTGATAAAGAGTGAATCCGCCAATGGTATAAAACTTTAGGAATATGAATAATATCTTGAGCAATATCCACAACCCTTAGAACCATATCATAATCTTGTGCTCCATCACATTTAGAATCAAATTCGCCGGCTTTATCGAGTATATCCCGACGAATTACCAACCAATGACAAATATAGTTATTTGTTCTTAACGTATCCAAAGCAAAATCAGGTTTAAAAGTAGGATTAGAAAAAAATTTTGAATTGGAGCTTACTTTATCTTCATCACAATATAATAAAGCGGGCTTATTATTTTTATTTATTGCATTTACATACTCAAAGACACAATTAGGTGTTAGAAGATCATCATGATCAAAAAACCCCATGTATTCTCCACTGGCAATAGTTAAAGCTTGATTAGTATTTCCACTAATATGAAAATTTTCTATTAAGAAAAGCACTTTAATTCGTGAATCTTTAAGTGAATAATGTCGCAATACTTCTAAAGTATCATTACTTATACTGGCGCCATCAGCAATACATAATTCCCACTTTGAATAAGTTTGTGATATCACTGATTCAATCATATCAATTAAGAACTGCTTAGGTGTATTATATGTTGGAACAATAATACTTATTAAAGGTTCGTAGTCAAATTTATAGATCTTTTGACTAGCTAAATCTGACAGACTTGGAGAATGTGTATTTATAAACCATGAATGGTAATAGTTTAATTTAGAGTTTAAAATGTTTTTTTTGTTTAAAAAAGCATAAATTAAATTTTTTAAACCGCGATACTTTATATGTGCTATTAATTCTTTCAAACTTCTTTTGTTTTTTCCACGGAGAAATAGTCCAAGTTTCTCTTTTAGATATTTTATTTGTTTTTCCATTAATTTATCTCACAAGCTTTTATTTATGTGGTTACTTGATTGTTAAATCCCATCCATAGGGGCCGATGGAACCGTTATACTTTGCGGCATTCCATAATGAATTGTATTATAAATCAATCTGACATTAAATGGCCATAGATATTTTTCCTCCAGCTTTACGCGTGGTACGTAATAAAAGTTGCCAAAAAACATCCTATCAATATTAACTGATATAATGTATAAACTAATACAAATTAAAATATAATTTATATTCTTAATGCTCCAGTTAAATTTTCTTAATAACTTACTCACAAATACATACCAAAATATTACTACAACTGGCATCATGATTATACAGTAACGTGTTGATAATTGACCTTTGTTAGTTAATTGGCCTAAATAAGACGTATGTAAAGCTACATCCCTAACTCTTATTGTTAAGATAATTTCTAACATTTGCGACATTAAAGTAATAATTAACACTATAAAATAATAGTCTTTATACAACTTATTCTTAAATATAATATCATAATTACGCCAGTAATTACTGCTATTATAAAATAATGATTAATTGAAAGTGTTAGATTACCTAAAATAGGTAAATAAAAAATTCGATTACTAATTGTTAATAAAATATGTGGTAAATATTGTATAAGAAGTAAAATATGATCTATTAAATTTTTATGTCCCATAACCCCAGCTTGTAAAGCTGTAAAATAATTTATAACAATTGAAAATACGATTATTAACAAAATTAATAAATGCTGAAAAATACATACTAAACTCTGTTTAGATTTATATAGAACAAACATTCTATATAAAACTACAGGAAGTATAAGAAAAAATTCACCAGCAGAAAAAGCCGTTATAATAAATAGTATATAATCTAAAACTGAGTACTTCGCATCAAACTTGGCTACCATTTTAAAAGTAACAAAAATATATAAAATAGTATGCAAATTAGCTAAATTACCTAAAATTTCAGTTGTCCCAGGTATAAAGGTTAAGCTTAAAGCAATAAAAAACCTTACCATTTGATTACGACATATCCATGAATAAGATGAATTAATTATTGATGAAATTGCTAAAGAATATATAAAACCACAAATAAATAAGGTAATAAGGGGATAATATTTTAGACTAATATAATAAGAAATAAGTGATATTAATTGAGGAGCAACTTGAAGGTAACCTGTATATGGTCTCAAAACTGCATTAAAACCATACATCACAGATCTGGGTAAAAATCCCCTACCATCTTCAGCATATAAAACATAATGATGCACGCGTTCCCACTGTCTTAATATAATAAAAAAAAATATCATTAATAATATACAGTATTGAAACCTATTTTGCTTTAAATGATTAAAAAAGTTCATTACCGCCCTTAATCATTTTTAGTATTTTTTCTCCTTGATTATACCAGGCATAGCCATTTATCGCATGCAGATGTGCTTGTTCTGCCATAGTTGAATATGCACTGTTATCTATAAGGTTGCATAATTCTAAAATTTTATTGACCCATTCTATATCACCAGCCAAATATCCATTAACTCTATTCTTAATTGCATTTGTATAAGTATAAGTTTTTGATGCAATACTTAATGTGCCGCAAATAGCTGCTTCAAAATATTTCAATTCAGACTTACAATTAGTAAAAATGTTATTTTGTAACGGAACTAAATTTATCTCTACAGAAGCAATAAGTCTCTGTAAATTTACATAATCTTGGAAAGGATGAAAAATAATTCTATCTTTATATTTTGCAAGATCTCCTTTAACTTCCATATATCCTACAATTACTACCCGAATATCATCCCTTATTTTAAATAATTTAATCAAAGAATTATTTAAAATAGCAAAATCTCGATTGTGACTTGGTGTGCCACTAAAGTAGCCTAGGTATACGTATCTATCACGTTTAAAACCATTATTTATTTTTTGATCATATATTCTTTTGGATATTGTCATTTGCTCTTCATTTACAAAATTGGGAATAATATGTGTTTTTATCCCAGCGAAGAGTCTTATTTGCTCCGCTAAAAAATCATTTGTAGCAATAGCTTCATCACAAAGCTTTAAAGTAGCACCTATACGCCCTATATAAGCAAACCAAGAATCCCATGCTTCAGAATAATTTAGATCCTGATCTAACGTATTCAGAATTAGATGGGTATGGTCAGCATTAAATACAAGATCATCGACATCAAAAATAACTCTTACTCCTTTATTTTTTGCTCTAGTTATAAGCGTATTTATATGATTTGAATATTTAACACGGCATAGTATTAAAATATCAGATTGATCAATGACTTGATCCATTAGATGTAAATCAATATCCGTGAAAAATGATGTGGAAATATTTTCCAATTTTTGTTGGATTACATTTATCATATTATATACACGATAGCGAAATGTACTATTATCCACTCTATTATAAAAATAGGCTATTTTTGTTGTGCCCATACTTAGTGATTTAAGTCTATCGGAAAATGTGCTAATCCATGGGTCTTGATATAAAAACGATTCTTGGTTAAATATAAACATAATTTATCCCAAATATTCCAAAATATCAGCAAATGACTGTTCCCAATTAGTTAATAATTTATTATTTCTATAGTTTATTTCTCTCTGATTTTGATTTTTGGCTAACTTTATACCCTCTTGTAATCCATACAATAAACTTTCAGTATCCAATTCTACCGAAATAATATTATCAGAATACATTTTTAAATCATTCTTAATCCCACAAATATTTGTTACAACTACAGCACCACTGGCAGCTAAATCCAGGGGAGGATAGCTTGGAT
>JAJFBO010000048.1 GCA_020697025.1 Burkholderiales bacterium | reverse complement strand
GAGTCAACAGCATTATTTAAAATATGTGATATTACCCGTTTAAATAAAACAGGTTCCATATTTATAAATGCAAAATTGCTATTATTAGTAAAACTATGCTCAAAGCGAACATTTAATAATTTATACTGGTATCTTTTTTCTCCTAAAATTTCAAGTAATGCAGAAGATATTAGCAGTGAATCACTTCGATCAATAGCTAATATCTCTTTATGATTATCTTTGTAATCATCATCTTTCAAATATTCATGCTGCAAATTATAAGCAATGTCATTTATCCTGGTTATTGCATGTTTTAGTGCAACTCTATCTTCTTCCAAAATACCTGTGCATACGCTAACAATCATGGATAGGCTACTTAAAGGAGAACGAATATCATGTGAGATTTGATTGATTACCCTATGAAACTTGTCTCGTTCACGTTGTACATCAATACTAATGTGATCAATATTGTTTGACATTCCAGATTCAGAAGGAATATTCTTAGTCTGGTCATCTGAAAATGGTATTTTAATTCCTTGCATATCTCCCCCGATATGAAAATTACTTTATTTCATATGAATAATTTAAAAAAATTTGGTACTTTGACATCCAATAATGACCCCATATATTTGATAGTCTTGTTCGTTATATTTCACAACGCCGCCTATATCCGTAATTATACCCTGTAAATAGTAAAAATCTTCAATAATAAGTTTTTTCAGATTAAAGCTATCACTATCTTTATTCAATACCAAAACATAATCATTATTTTTGGGTTTTTGTTCTGTATTTATAAAAATATATGAACCTTTTTTAAACTCACCATAATCATGAGCTAAATGCAGTGCAAATAGGTTATCACGCGAAATATTTTCTAACGCAATTGAATCCAGCGGAGGCTCATCTTTCCAGAATTTAATTTTACTCCAATCAACTATAGGAATATAACTTATTGGTTTTTCCGCCATATGATTACCAACATTTTTTAAATCAGCAAATACTAATTCCTGTAAGGATAAATTAAAATGCCTGGCAATTCCTGCCAGTACCTTTAGAGATGGGTTACTTAACCAGCCATTTTTTAATTTTCCTATTAATTCAGCAGAAACCTTAACACTCTCAGCTAAATCAACAGATGTAATTCTGGTCTTTTTCATTAAATACTGTAAGTTAGATGTCAAATTTGAATTTGGTGTTTTACTAACTTTAACATCGACTTTTGTATTATTTGTCATACATACTCCACCAAAGAATAAATAATTTTTCCTATTTACGTATTTTATCATAAGGTACACTATTATAATATACTTATTTATTCAACGTATCGCTGGCAATTCATTTAACTGCTTTTTCATTGTTCATGCCACAAAGTAGTTCTTTTACGCTATCTATTCCATGTCGGCTTTCTGCTTGTTTAATCCGGTTTTGAATCGACATAGTAAACATTTCTAATGCCTTGGCTAAACTTACTGATGTTTCTTGTAAAAATGTCTGTAATTCGGTCTCCACTGTATTATTTATTTCCTTGCGCTCTTGTAAATAACTATCTAGCTGACTGATATATTTCTTACGGTTGGAAATTTCTTTCAAATATTTATCAGTAGGGGTAAAATCATATCTTTCACTCAAAATTTCTAGTAGCTTTTGGGTTACAGAATCGCTTATTAGCCGGATAAACTCTTTATTATCTATTAATGAATGCATAACTAACTCAGGAGCTACAATAGACTTATTTTCAGATGTAAGTTCCGTAGAAGCTACTTTAGTTTGTTGTGGAAATAAAGATTCTGACTCTGTTTTTTTCAAGAATTTATTTAATAGCGCCATACTGGTACCTTTGATTAACATTAGTAATATGGCGGATTATACAGATTTTTAGAAAAAAGTTTTGCGAACTTTCGCAAAACTTCTTATTTAAAAATATTATTGATCAGATTAACTGCACCTTGCTTAATAGCATCAACGTCTTGCTTAACTTGTCGATTAGCTCCCTTCGTCAAATTATCAATCTGCTTATCTACCTGATCTGTAGCTACAGTTTTATCCTTAACAGTTTGAGTAATTAAATATTTAATTAATTGCACTTGAATCGATGCCCAATCTACACTACTTTCAAGATTACTAAATTTACCCTGCGTATGAAATGGAAAAATGATCTTATTTAACACTTGATTTTTCTGTGGAGCAGATATTTGTATCGCAACATTATAATTTAGTGATTTATTAATCATATTGGCACTGCCCTTTCCATCACCCTTAAGAGTTGGCCCATTCAATTTGAAGGAGCTTGGATTTACCATTCCATTATGCATTATAATATTTGACCTAAGCATACCAAAATCCGTTTTATTATTATAGTTTTTTGGACCTTTAGTCCCGGCATTAGCAGCTATAGTACGCATGTTTTGTACAGCTTGAATTGCCAGTGCAGAATGTTGTATAGATGCCAGATTCGCTAAATTAACCGACTTACCAGTAGTGCCAATAGCATTATCAAATTGTCTAAAGAGGCTGTTTAAATCTATTCCTAAAACTGTTACCTTATCTACGGTTATATTTTGGCTGGCGCTTACCCCAGACATATTATTAAAGTCCGACCTGCTATTAGATAAATTTCCACTTAAAGTAATTCCAGTTAATGGTACTTTAAATCCATTAGCATCAATAATATCTGCTATATCAAACTTACTAATTCGGATATTTTCAGTCAAATTTAATGGTTCAAACGAAGGGATTTTTATATCGCCATTTACGTCTAAGTCAGAAACTTTGCTCACTAAATTACCAAGGTTAAAGCTATTCCCTGTTGCATAAAAATTAGTTTTTAAACTAACTTTATCCAGCAGCTTCTTATTTGGAATATTAAGCGGCTCCATCGCCAGTTTTAACATAAGTTGATTCAATGAAAATATCGGTAAATCAATATTACCCGCATAGCTTGGGCTAGAAAAATTCTGTATTTTCACATTAACCAGTCCCTGCAAAGTGCCTGGAAAAATAAAGTTTAATTGTTGTAAATCTACTTTATTAGTATTACCATCAAATTTAGTATTAAAAGCAACTTTGTCCAACAATGGTTTGTTAATCTTTCCTGCAACTGCAACATTCATCTTATTAAGCACTAAGTTAGCCGAGAATTCGCCGACTTTTATATCTCCTGCATACGATGGATTACTAAAATCATTTACTTTAATATTTAACAACCCTTTAACTGCATCAGATAAGTTAAAATTGAACTTTGATAAAACGATAGAGTTTAAATCTCCGTTAAATACAGTACTGATAGCTACCTTATCAAATAAATCTTTACTATTCATAGCTTTAAATGGTAAATTTAACTTATTAATAAGCCTGGTTAAAGAAAATTTATCAATATCTAAATCACCTTTGTATATTGGCTTGTCAAAATTATCTAGAACAAAGTTTAAACGCCCATTCATAATGTTATCGAAATCAAACCTGATTTTATCCAAACTTATTTTCTGTTTATCCTGGTTTAAACTAATTTCACCACCATATTCTGTTTCTAATTTAAGACTAAAATCTTTAATGTTATACCGTTTATTTATGTCCATATCAACATATGAAAAGGTGCTGTGAATTAAAGAAAATTTATTTAGACGTAACTGCATCGATTTATTCGCTGTAGCTTCATTAGTAGAGGTTGGTAACCCGGATAATGGCTTAAAGGTCCAGTTATTTAAGCCATTTTTTTTAATCAGTCCGATATTTAAGCCATCAATAATAATACTATCAATAATAATATTCCGATCTAACAATGGCATTAGCTGCACAGTTAAAGTAGCTGTTGATACTTCTATCATGTTTGTAGCAGTATGGCCATCAGGATTAGACAAACTTAGCTTTTCAATTTGGAATCCTATATTTGGCCATAATTTCCAGCTGATATTTCCATTAATAGCTAAATTACGCCCGGTACTATCATGCACTGCATTAGCAATCATTGGTTTAAAAGTATTTGGATTAATCAGATTAACTAATAAAATTGCGCCTGCAATAACTAGTATCACCATAGTAGCTAAACTAATCATACTAATTTTAACCATACGACGTATATTCATATATATCCTGCTTCTTTATTCACTTACTATGTAATTAAGCTCTTGTTTTTTTTATGCCTCAGCCTATACTACATTATTTTTTAGGCTTAATTGCAAACACGATTATATAATATTACCTTTTATGATTTAAAACTAAATTTATTCAATATAAAATATGCCAGAAGTAAAATACATACAATTTAAAGAATTAAAATTATTTCTATGCATATGCGATAATACTGCCCTAAGTTTATAGTATGCTTACCTCATGATGCTGTTTTAGGCTTTGAGATATGATTAAGATAAACGGGTAAGTATTAATTAGCAGCAAGATTAAGTATCAAATTAATTGCTGTAAGAATAAGTAGCAAACATATTTAGGAAATAAAATGAATCTTTATAAACACAATTTTTATCTATTAAGTATATTTTTTGTACTTTTTTTATGTCTAAGTTCAGTATTTGGTGATGAACACTGGAAATGTGATGCAATTGAAATACCCCAAATTTTTAAAAGTGACTTTCAATGTCCTAAAATGGAAGTGAGTTTTTCTTATAGTACAGAATATAAGACTGCGCAAACTAGCCTTAGTGGTACTAAAAAAATTACTGGCGTACTTAATGTGAATGCCAGAGAAGATCAACTAATATCTATAACAGATAAAATAACGGATAGTACTACGGAGTTGTCTTATACAATTATTAGATTAAAGATGACAAATCAATGGGAAATCAGTCTTACAAAACGGGTAAATAGAGGAAGCGATTTCACTACTGAGCGTATACCAATGTATTGTGTAAAAGATATGACAGGTCTTGATATAGAAGCTAATCCAGGCACTCCTCTTATACCAAAAAAAAATAAATGTTGTTGCGCCATTTCTTAAACCAGAAATATTTTATGAATAAAGCTAATTGATGGTCTATAAAAAATTTATTATATTCATATGTTTTGTAGCAAGTTTTAGCCAAAACACTAATGCTGATGACTCTAAAATCACAAGTGTAACCAATTGTCCAGGTGTAATTATATGTCGCAATAATGATAATTCAAAACAAGCCGCTACCGCATATGAAGAAAACCAAAAAACATATCAATGTTATTCTAAATTTGGCGACACGCAAATGAGGGATATTGCAGCAAAAGCTATGACAGAATGTCAGGTAATAAACAGCAGTATTAATCCGGTTATCCGTAACAACTAATACTGCATTATGTGTAATAGATATAAATTTCTTACTTTTAGCGATTTTATTTAAAGTTATATATATTCTACCATATCACTGGCATGTGAAATCACGGCACCTAAATTATACACTTCTATACCGTATTTGTCCATAATCTCCCTAACTTTTATTTCATCATCGGCTTTTATTATTAAGCAATAACCAATACCGCAATTAAAAGTTTCTAACATCTGCTTATCATTTAGATGTGCATTCTCCTGTATCCAGCCAAATAACCGTGTTTTAGGCAAGGCAGATAATTTTATTCTGGCAGCTAAATGTGCTGGAAATATTCTGGGTAAATTGCCGGTTATCCCCCCACCAGTAATGTGGCTCATTCCGTGTACTGATATATGCTTCATTATTTCTAACACCGGCCTAACATATAGCGTAGTAGGAGCTAATAAAGCATCTGCCCAGGATAATTTATCATTATATTTATTTTCTAGTTCTAAAGCTGAACTATGAATAATTTTACGCACCAAAGAATAGCCATTTGAATGAAAACCACTACTGCCTAAGCCTAGTATTATATCGCCGACGGCTATTTTACTACCATCAATTACTTTGGTTTTTTCTACTACACCCACAGCAAAACCAGCTAAGTCATACTCTCCGCTTGCATACATGCCTGGCATTTCTGCAGTTTCACCACCAATTAGACTACATCCGGATTGCTCGCAGCCAATAGCAATTCCTTTAATAACATTAGATGCTGTTTCTATATTTAGACTACCACATGCAAAATAGTCTAAAAAAAATAGAGGCTCTGCTCCTTGTACTAAAATATCATTCACCGACATTGCAACTAAATCTATACCTATTGTATCATGCCGGTTTAGTTCAAACGCCAGCTTTAATTTAGTGCCAACACCATCAGTTCCAGATACCAAAATCGGATGCTTATACTTGCTGCCAATATCAAACATCGCACCAAACCCGCCAATCCCCGCTATAACTTCAGGGCGCATAGTCCGTCTGGCAAAAGGCAGAATTTTTTGAACTAACGCTTCCCCTGCATCAATATCAACTCCAGCATCTTTATATGTGATTGAATTTTGCATATTACTTATTCCTTAAAATATATTTTTGAGATGTCCATTAAAACTTAGCGTCTGCAGAATATTCTTAGTGTATAATAATGCTTCTTATTAACAAAGCTGGAATTATGCAACAACAAAACTTTAACATCAAGTCGATTATCAGCACCATACTGCTAGTGGCAAGTATATTCGCTATGATTATTTTTTTTGGTAAAATTCTTATACCGTTTATTATAGCCCTGATTTTAACTTATATTCTCAATCCAGTTGTAGAAAAAATCAGCCTTCACTTTAAAATAAACCGTACTATCATAAGTTTTGGGCTATCAATTTTAGTATTCTTAATATTTATTGCTATTCCACTTTATGTAATTCCAAATATTGTGGCAGAAACCCAGACTATTATAAGTAAAATTCCTGATTTAGTAACCCGGATTAATTCTACAGTCTTATCGGCGGTAAACCACCGGTATGGTACACATTTCGCTTTGAATATCGCTAATTTACGTGCCCAGCTACTAAAAAATGTATCTAGTGTTTACAGCCAGGTTAATATATTTTCTCCATTAGCCAGAAATGGCGTTATTGTAATACAGATATTAATTTATATTATACTTATACCGTTTATACTCTTTTACACAATATGTGATTGGCATATCATAGTTAAATTTTTTGATGATTTAATTCCACGTAGTTATTTAAAAATCGTTCATGATATTGTACAAGATATTGATAAAATGCTTTCAGCTTATTTACGTGGACAGTTTAGCGTCATGATTATTATGGCATTATATTATGGAGTTGCACTAAGTTTTGTTGGAATAACCTCAGGGTTTATTATTGGGTTTTTGACTGGAATAATGGTATTTATCCCATATCTTGGAATATTTACCGGTCTTTTAATTTCCTTAGCAGTAGCTTTTTCTAATTTTGAGGGGATGAACCAGATATTTTT
>JAJFBO010000047.1 GCA_020697025.1 Burkholderiales bacterium | reverse complement strand
TCTAGTTGGTAGGTATGTAGTTCAGGCGCAGCAACTGATGCAAAAACTCCACAGCCAGATAAAGCAATTGCGCAAATAGTTACTTTTAAAGTATTTTTTAACATAATTATTCTCCAGGTCCAAGAGTTTGTACAGATTTACCGCGAATTAACGCTGATGGATTTTGATTAAGTAATTTAAGTAATTGCTCAAACTGGTATGATGATTGATTTAAATGTGAAATTGCATTATTTAAATTTGGTAATAAAACTGCATTAATATTTTGTAAGGTATTATCCTGAAAGTTATTAATTAAGCTATTAGCATTAGATGTAGTCTCAGACACAGTTTTAGTTAAGTCCTGGATTTTAGCAAATGTAGAATTCAAATTTTCTGAATTTTTCTCGACATTTTTTAATATTTGAGCCATCGTTTTTACACTTTCACTTATCTCATCCGAACGGTTGGCAATTGATCCGGATACCTTATCCAAATTAGCTAAAATATTAGCAACATGTTTGATATTCTTTTCATCTAATAATGTTCGCATATCAGAAGATAAATTTCCAATATTATTAGCTATTGCCTGTGCCTGACCCGTTAAACCGGATAATAAAGATTCTTTGGTCTTAATTCTGGGGTACGGCTGGCTATTATGTGGTTCTATATTATCATTATTTTTAGCTCCATGCTGCACATTTAGACTAATGTAAAACATTCCGGTTACGCCTTGGGCTTTCATAGAAGCATAGGTTTGCTTATTTAACGATATTTGCTCTAAAACATCTAAATATATTAAAATACTACGTGGATCCTTGGGATTAAGTTCAATTTTCTTGACTTTTCCAACTTCTACACCATTATATTTAACTGTAGAATTGGTGGTTATTCCATCTACCGACTCATTAAATGCAGCTACATAAGTATTATATACCTGGCGGTTATATGAGGAAAACCATATCCATACACCAATTAATACTGTGGCTGATATAAGCACAAATAAGCCAACAATCAAATACTGTTTATTATCTCTCATTAAAACTCCCTTGTCTCCATTAATATTTCCACCAGTTTATTTGGTATAAAAAGTTTTAGTAATCTGCCCGCGCGCACCATTAAAATATTCATATAATTCGGGTATAGATTCTGCATTGGCAGCTTTTTCTACTGTGTCATGAAATAAAACCCTTTTTTCACCCAGATATACAATTTCATCTGCGATATTCCAAATTGTATCTAAATCATGTGTAATTAATACTACCGTCAAATTAAGTCTTTTTTGCAAATCTGAGATTAACTCATCAAAACCATTTGCGCTATTTGGATCTAAGCCGGCTGTTGGCTCATCTAAAAAAATGACCTTGGGGTCTAGTGCAAGTGTTCTAGCCAGCGCAACTCTTTTTAACATACCACCGCTCATATCTTTAGGATAAAGATTATATGCATTATCTGGTAATCCAGTTAAACGCAGCTTAATCTGGGCAATTTCCCTAATCGTTTGTGTAGAAAAATTGGTATATTCAACCAAAGGAAACATTACATTTTCCAGTACGCTTAAAGAAGAAAATAATGCACAATGCTGAAACATCATACCAACTTGACTAAGTATTTCTTTAGTTGCTGCATCTTCGATATTATAATTAGATATTTTTTTACCGGAAAAATATATTTCACCTTCAGTAATTGGTTGTAACATCAAAATCTCATGAACTAAGGTGGTTTTACCCGAACCACTTGATCCGATAATATTAACAATCCGGCTGGGATAAATAGTTAAATTCAGGTTTTTATGGACCCAGGTATCACCAAAACGCGTACCTAAATTTTTTATCTCAATTATTGGCATTGGCTGTTTATTAGTATCCTGATTACTAACCATCATAATATTATACTCCAAGTATCTTGCAAATAACAGCAATTACTGCATCAAAAAATACAATCAGGATAATTCCTAAAACTACACTACGGGTTGTCTGCTCACCAATACTATTAGCATCCCCTTTTACTTTAAAACCACAGTAACAACCAACTAAAGATACTACAAAAGCAAAAACAATACTTTTATAAATTCCAACTGTATAGTTACTCATTAAAACATATTCTTTAACCCGCTCAATAAATAAGGCATAACTAATATCCAATGAGGCTTTAGAAACGATAGCACCGCCTAGCATACCCGCAACATCACCAATAGACGTAATTAAAGGTAAGGCAATCATCACCCCTATTACTTTGGGCAGAACTAGACGGGTTATCGGGGAAATACCCATAGTTTGGATTGCGTCAATTTCTTCTTGTACTTTCATAGTGCCAATTTCAGCAGTAATTGAGGCGCCAGTCCTTCCCGCTACAATAATTGCTGTTAATAAAGGCGAGACCTCTTTAAGCAAGGCAATACCTAAAAAATTTACGACATAAACATTAGCCCCATAAGTTATAAATTGAGGAGCCATCTGGTAAGCGAGAGTTATTCCAATTAAAAAACTTAGAAGTGAGGCAACCCCTACACCTTTAAAACCTGCATCAAAAATTGTACGGATTAAATCATTCCAATTTAATTGGCGGGGATGACGAGCAAAATTAATACAGTTCATGATGAACTGGCCAAAAAATTCCACGAATTCTAAAATTGATAGAAAAAAATTAATAACTCCTTGTCCAAGTAAGGGAACTAAGCCTATAAATGGCTTATCTGTTGAATCATTGCGTTTAGCTACAACTATTTTATCAATTCGTTCAAAAAACTGCTTACCTGATTCGGGAATTAAAAAACTATTTACTTTAATATTATGCATACTCGCATAACTTAGAATACGGCTGATAAAAAATGCACCTACCGTGTCAATTTCGACAATTTTTGACCCATCAATATTTATTTGAGTAATTGTTCCAGCTATTTTTTTGGCTAAGACCGCAAAATCTTTTTCATCTAAAGTTTTCCATAACCAGGCCCCGGTAAGTTCTAAAGTATTACTAGCGGGTATATATTGCATATTACCCAGTGGTTGTTCAACTAAAAGTTGGTTTGATTTTTCTTTATACATACTTGTTGCAGCAAAATATTTTTAATTCATAATTGTAACACAAATAGCAGCTTTAGAAGATTTTAGAATTGTATTTATATATGAACTACTAACTGACTATATACTTAAATTCTGTAGTGTTAAATGGCAGATTCTATTATGAAAGGAAATATAAAACAGATTGGTGTAAATTAAATATTGGTTGAGTAATTTACTAGAGGAGCAAAGCATTCAGTTTATAATCTTGTTCACTACTACAAGGATATATAATGTCTAAACACCTCACTCAGAAGCAACGATACTACATCTGCCTGCAAAAAGCAAATTTTATTTCACAAAAGCAAATAGCAAAATCTATAGGCGTAAGCGAATCTACCATATCAAAAGAGTTAAAACGTAACAGCCGCGGTATTGGCGACTATAAATGCGGATGGTGAAGCAATGTCGCCTACAATCAGGCATAATGGTAAAATAATAATAGATGCTTCACAAACAAACATTATTGAGGGCAATATTTATGCCCTCTCTAAAAATAATGAAATATTCATTCGGCGGACTTTTCGCCAAATTGGCAGCAGCAGCTATGAAGCCAAAGCCGATAATGAAAAATATGGCAAAATCGATCTTAATCGTGATATTGCCATATTAGGCCTCGTTGTTTATTTGCTAGGTCAGCCTTTAGTAAAGTAATTCAAAATATATAAACTATTTGCTTTAGTTAACTTATTTACTACCACCTGTGACATAATTTTAAAGGTTTCTTTTTATCCGGTTAGAAACTTAAATTCAGCATTTGACTTCATGTATAAATTTTACTATACATATAATATCGCCACATAAGTAATGTAGCTATTATTTTTGCACAGTTGAATCTTCGGTTAGTAAAGGGATCATCATAATATAACAGTATCACAGCAATTCCAAACCTTTATGCACCAGATAATTAGCATCTAATAAAAATAGTAAAAAACTCTATATTATATTAGTTAGCAATATTAGTTTTGGACTATACCTAAGTACATATTAAAAGGAGAAAATTTATGAAGATTCTCAACTAATATATCTTCAACGGTTGGGTTATCTCTATCATCTAACGTAGCGATAATTTTATAGGTTAGTTTATTTTTTTGTAGCTGTTCTTTTAAAGCTCCATAATTTGAGCTATTTATAACTAAGTAAAATGGGTTGTTATCTTTATAAGGTAATGAAGAAAGATCATGATTATATTGAATGTCATATATTTGAGGATTTACTACGCTTACGCTCGAAACATCCTGGAAAGTAGACATTACCAACGGGTGAGGCGGATAGCTTTTTAATATCTTTCCTACCGTATATCCTAAATTATGTCTGGTATAAAAATTATGAAATATCGCCAGGTTATAAATAAAGTGACAGTTAACTGTCACCACCAGAATTATTAATGAGCGTAATATTATATTTGTAAATTTGTAATATGTAACAACACAGATAATAAAAGCAATTATCCCAGCTGTGAAGACTATACTATTAAAGAGAAGAAGATTAGTTGCTATTACCAGAGTAATCACAAGAAATGCAATAACCAGTAGTGAATTATGTAGAAGTTTATATTTTTGGGATTTGGTAAAAATCCAGGCAAAATATATACTAATAAAAGGAGATATAATTGAATTATAATAAAAGTTATAATAATGAGATACAGCAAATACCATAATAATGGTAACTACCGGGCTTAGTATACATATCTCAAAAATTGGGCTTTTATATTTTGTAATATGGCAGTGTCTTTTAACCTTTTTGATGACTGTAAGTAGAAAAGTAAACGGAAGCATTCCAACTAGAATACTTAAACACATTGAAGGTATATGTTTTATATAGTACTGTAAAGTAGTGTTGTGCTCTACTTCAGCTCCGGGTACCCCCAAAAACCTGGCAAATTGACTTTTCCAAAAAAAGAACTCTACACCGCTTTTACCAAATTGCAGGTAATATGCAATTACACAAGGTGATATAAACAGTAAAATCAGCAGCATAGCCATAATCAATGATATTAAAGGTTTTTTTACGATTCCCGGCCAAAGATGCTTTTGATCTTCACTTGGGTTTAGTTTAAAATATATATAAAGAGCAATAAGTGGACTAAAAGGCATTACTATAGTAAAATATCCTTTAGTCATAGCTGAACATGCAGCGAAAATACAAGTAAGCAGCAAATATTTTATTTTACTATTTAATGCGTATTTTAAAGCAAAGTATGTACTACCGGTAATAAATAAAATCAGGTAAGGTTCTAGTTTAGGTGAGATCAGACTATTATTTATATCCAATATATTAAGATAGATAATTGCTGCAATAAGGCTGGTATCTTTAATAAAAAATAATCTGGCTAATTTATATACCAGCCAGCCACCAAGTAAAATAGCCACTACTGCACATGAATTATATACCAGTATACTTGTTCCGAACGCCTTAAAAGCTAGATTTATTATCCAAAATGCAAAATGAGGTTTATCCAGAAAATTTCCAGAAATCCCAAAAAAATCCTTCAATTCATACCATTTATTATGCGCGATATTAAAGGCAACTTGTGAATATAACGCACCATCTGAATTCAAAACTGTATTAAAGATGCTTAAACATTTTATTAAAACAGAAAAAATGATTAAAGCATAAAGTATTTTGCGTGTATGAGTAAGAAATTTCATTTTTAACCAATTCCAATAAATAATTTATTAACTTTTTTGCATAACACTATTCGTCTCAAAATTATGAGAGTTATCTTTATAAAAGCGTATTCCGCCAGTATCCTGATGAATACATTATTATAGTTCTTTTTTCAAGAACTAACGTTATATTTAAAAGTCTTGGCCTGTCAAAATACTTTTTGGCTTAAATATGATTGGCAAATTAATCAGCTTTAGGTAGATGATGCAGCATTATCTACCCGTTATTAAGCATAACACTAAAGTAATAATAGGTTCATATAAGCCTTAAGCAAATTTCAGATAATTTTAACCCTTGATATTCAGGGTAAACGAATTTTTCAACTCTATGATTAATTATGACAACTAGTAATTAGTTTTTTGACTTAGCTTTTCAGTTAATGACTGTAATAACCCAAATCTAATTTTGTCAATTGCACCAGTTATATAAGCCTGGGTAATTGCACAATCCGGTTCATTTAAATGCCGGCAATTGCGAAAGCGGCATTTATTAAGATAAGAGCTTAGCTCAGGAAATAATTCCGGCAACTCTTCAATTGATAAATGATATAACCCAAATTCCTGCAACCCCGGACAATCTATAATACTTGAAGATTTATCTATATGATATAGCGTTGCATTTGTGGTAGTATGCCGTCCACTTGTCTCTGATTTAGTTATCTCATCAACCAAGGTAAACGCTTCTGGGATAATCCAATTGGTAATTGTTGATTTACCTACCCCAGACTGGCCAATTAATAAACTTTGCTGCTCTTTTAATAAAGGTACTAATTTATCACAATTTGTTGCTGCGGATAAACTAATAACTGAATAACCTAATTTTTCCTGATATAATTTTGTTATATGCTGTATAAATTCTTCACTTTCAACCAAATCTGATTTATTAATCAAAATATGCGGATAAACCCCGGCACTTTCAGCAAAAAGTAAACAACTATTTAGAAAGTTTGGATTAAAGTTTGGTTTAATAGCAATTACAATTATTATCTGGCTTATATTACTCGCAATTAATTTACTCCGGTTTTGATCCATGCGGTAAACCAGGTTGTTTCTAGGGATAAGACTGATAATTTGTACCTGTTTATCATTTATAATATCAACAAGAACTTGATCTCCAACTACATAATCAACTTTTTTTGCTTTTGTCACAGCAGTATAGGTCAGGTTTTCAACTTCAACAATGAATCCCCGCCCATAGCTTTTAGTGATTAAACCAGTTGGCATAAAATTAAGAACCAGATTGTAGATGAGCAATTCTTACACTAGCTGGCGGATGCGAATAGTAAAATTTAACATATAATTCATCCGGGGTAAGTGTAGAAGCATTATCTTTATACATTTTAACTAACCCGCTGATTAAATCATCTTTATTCGCATATTCTTTGGCAAAATCATCAGCTTCAAACTCATTTTTTCGAGAAAAATAACTGGATATTGGAGCCAGAGGAAAAGTAACCACTCCCATAGCTAACATAAAGAGTAATAAACCGTTTGCATTATTTACTGAACTAACTCCCAGCGCATTATAAAAGGTTTGATTATCAATTAACAAACCTAATATATATAATGCAATTAGTGCTATAGCAAAAGAAATCCACATT
>JAJFBO010000046.1 GCA_020697025.1 Burkholderiales bacterium | reverse complement strand
TTATATTCACTTTAAAAGACCTTTCTTAAGTATTACGAAATTATATCATAATATATTTTATATTCAAAAAATTTATTTTGTCATTTTTTAACTTACCAATAAAATACACAATTTCTGGTACTAATCAGCAAAATTATGATTACAATATCGGTTGAGGCAAAATAACTTAAAGTATTATACTGCAAGTTGTCATAGTCTAATTCTTGGAGGATGGACCAGCGGGAATATTTGAAACTTACAATTCCGAAACTATTTAATTAGTTATCATTTTTCATATCAACATCCGCCAGATCACCTTTAATTAATCGAACCATACCATTTATTCTAAATATTTGTTGATTTTCAAAACTAATATATACAATCACCTCTGCTTCAACAGGCTGATTATCTTTATTTTTTCCTTTGGGGTAATAAAGAGCAAATAACTCATTATCCTTTTCCAGTATGTGTTTGTAATCAATGCTATTGACAGTCATATTATTCTTTTGTTCTAGTACATGTTGTATATATTTGGTACGGTCCAACCGCACACCATTAATACATTGTTCATAATCTTGATGAAAAAAATTTTCAACTGTTTCAGAAATTTTTGCTTGTGGGTCATAAAGAACATTCCAAACGTCCTTTAAAAATTCTGTATAATTAATAGTATTCTCCTAGTTATTACAATCTACCAATTCGCTGATTCGATGTATTTATATAAAGTTGGTTTTGAGATTTCCATTATCTCACAATTCTTAACTACTGTATGTGGCTTCTCGTTATAAAGTTTTACCGCCAAAGCTTGCTTATCACTACTCATCACCAGTGGTGTAACCAAGTCTGTTCCTATTTCTTATCTTGTAATTGAAACAGCCCAGACTACTAAGCTTGAGTTTAAGCTGACTGAAGATGCCAATTCTGTCTGGACTACTACAAAAAACATGCCCGGAGCTGCTACCTGTAATACATATTGACTATACAAATTATTTAGAACCACCTTGATTTTGGATAGTTCAAAATGGATATTTAATTGTTATGTTAAGACTTTATAATCAAATTATCTTTCAATACAAAATATCAAATAATTCTTCAAAGCGTTGCAAATGCTATGTTTTTGTACGAGTATAGGCGCTCTAAGGTAATAAAGTTAGTCTTAGTACCACAGTTGTAATTACACTTATATCTATTTAAAAATTGGGCAGGAACTGGCTACCGAATTAAGTAAATTAGAGATCTAGCAGCATTTGCCTTAACTCACTATTCAAGATTAATTGAACCTAATTCAAGCCAGTCAAAGAAGCGTTTACAGACTTTAAACCTATTTTTTATCAGGAACTTTGGCACCTTTTTTACGAGCTTTGGATAGCCCAATAGCTACCGCTTGTTTTTTACTTTTAACTTTTACGCCACCTTTTCCACTATGAGCCTTACCTTCTTTATACTCATGCATTTCTTTTTTTACTTCATCTTGAGCAGTTTTACTATATTTTGTCATAAGATCTCCCCTTCTTGATTAAGATGAGCAATTATAGCTCTACTATAATTAATGATTTACTTAAAAATTAGTAAAAATATTTAGGGTTAAAACCTAGCATAGTGGGATAAAGATCAATTTGAGGCATTTAAGATTATAAGGCTAGGTAAAATAAGGCAACACGTGTTTGCCGTAAAAACTTAGTGTTTGTTCTTGGCTATGCGCTACACTTTGAATATAGATGTGTTCAAATCCTAAATTGATATCTTCTCTTAACCATTCAATATGTTGTTTAACCTCAGAAGAAATACGTACTACATCCTTAATTTGATTTACTGGTGTTTTCTCAACTGCGCTATCAAAGTCTTCTGGTAGGCGTATTTCTGACAATAACTTTGTACCAAGAACAGCATGTCGCCAATTAAACCAGGCTTCATTAGTAGTAATCTCTTCTGACGCTGCATAAGAAATAATAGACTGTAAATATAAGGTGTTCAATTTACCGCCGCCACTTTTAAAGGCTTTAATAAATTCTTTTTGTTCACCTAAAGGCTTAGAAGTAGTAATTATACCATCAACTTCTTGTGCCAAAGAATAGGCAGACTCAGGCGAGAGGCATGCGCATAACAGCTTTGGCATAGTTTTAGGCAAAGTATAGAGCTTAGCTCTAAAAACATTAAAGAATTTACCTTAATAAGTAAATTCTTGTCCGGTAAGTAAAGATTTTATAATATATATGGCTTCTTTTAAGCGAACATTTCGTTCTTCTTTAATTGGCCAGCTGTTTGAAACAACATGCTCATTAAGCAATTGCCCGCTACCAAATGCAACCCATAATCTATCTTCGTACATATTTGACAGTGTGCTATATTTTGAGCAATGATAACCGGGTGATAACGAGAAATAGGAGCAGTTACAATACCAAAGGAAAGATCAAACATCTTGGAAATTCTAAAGCGACGGAGATGTCGCACAGAGGAGAATTAAATCTTGGACAATTAATAAAAGAAACTTACCCAAATGATAGTTTTTCGTTAGGTTTTTCAACCTATGCCGGAACGGTTACTACCGCAGACAATTGGAATGAAAGGCCTAAATTTAAAACAATTAATCCTGGACTGCCCGATAGCTATGAATATTTATTTCACTCACAAGCTATTAAAAATTTTTTGATTTATTTTAATATGCATTCAGAAATTCACAAATTATTTAGTATTCCAAAACTACAACGAGCAATTGGGGTAATTTACAGACCTGAAACAGAGCGGGTAAGCCACTATTATAAAGCAAAGCCATCTCTACAATTTGATGCTATGATCCATATTGATTATACATGATAACGCACCTCCGACGCACTTTTTATTAACCAACTAAATTACTATAATAAAAAAATATTTTATTATAAAATTTAATTAAAATCTTACCCTTTTAGCAAAAATACCCAGTTTCAGATTGTGGCAAGCTATAAATTATAACTGGATTGAACCAGCTGATATGGAAGCGTGGCATAGGCTTAATAATTTATATATAAAGGACAAAATTATTAATTTAATTTCTATTTTATCATAACTAAGCTTAGGATTTTATTTGCATGGATTTGAAAAAATAATATGTAGGAGGCCTAAGAATAAGACCTCCTATTGTTCATAGCACTGGATTACGCGTAAAAAGTGCTAATTCTGAATATTAAGGAGTAGTATTAAATTGTTTTAACGCAGCAATTAACTCGATAATATTTGATTGTGCATGATCAAAAGGTTTAACGTTTTGATCAATCTCATTACCATACTTATACCTTTCAGTATCTACCACAATTGCTGCTTTAGAAGGATTAGTTATCTGGCTATAAGCATTAATAGAGTTTAGGTTAGTTACTACAGAATCCTTATTCAGGTATACTAGACTAATAGGCGATGTGCCGCCAGACCAGGTATTTATGGAATTAGCAGTTAATGAATTCACAAACTGCGAATTTTCTAACAGTCCATCTGCAATTAAAGCCTTAGCCGAATTATTACCATTTCCATATCCTGTAGTAGCAGCTGCTGTTGTAAGATAAAGAGTTATATTTGCATCAGTAAGCTCCGGATTACCATGAACAGTAAATAAATCAGGAGTAGTAAGATTATTACCGCTAATTAAGCATGTGCGACAAGCTAAAAATGCATTTGTCATTAATGAGGTATAAGTCTGATTTAAATCATAGAAACCATATGAGCTTAATAAATACCCGGTTAAAAGAGGTTTCGCTATACCAGCAATAGCCTGATCGCCAATATTAAATTGATCACCAACTTTAAGATTAGCTGTTTCCATCGGAAGCTGGGCATTTACCAGATCATAAGCACCTGATAATCCAACTGTATTCTTAAGATTTAAGTTATTATTTTGCAAGAAATTGCTAGATGTATCCTGTACAAGTTTTGAAGTCCAAAGCGCATACGCACCGCCCTCCGAATAACCTGTAATATATAAATTATTGCTAATATTTCCTATTTGCAAGTTAGTAAGTAATGCTTTTGTAGCAATCAGCATATTAAGTCCGCTTGTTGCATTCTCTTTAGCGTATAAAACATATGGATGTAATACTACATTATCATAACCCTGGCCTATATAATCAGGCATTACTACAATATAACCCTGTGAAGCTAATACACCACCTAGAGTTTCTCCATCGTTAGAACTATTATACAGGCAGTATTTTAATTGTGCCTGGCTATATTTGTAACAAGAAGGAACATTATACTTACTTAATCTTGTTCCATGATAATATAAAACTATTCCTTTAATTTGACTTGCATCTATTTGTGGTATTAAAACACCACCACTAACAGACCTGTTTTCATTTTTAACACCAGGAGTATTATACTGAATGGTATAAGCCGATACTTTATAGCCATTAGTAATTTGGTCTAAATTAAAATTAAAATCTGATAGCAGGTTAGCTTTATTAATTTCACATCTGTCAGCAGGAGTACCTTTCGGACAAATTTGTTCTAATACACTATTTTTTAAATAATCCGTTGTATAATTTACAGCACTTTGAAATGCTTCCAAGGTACCTGGATTAGCAGAAGTTGAAGTTGATTCAATAGGAATGTTACTAGTAGGCTGCGGATTAATTATTCCACCTGCTCCACATCCAGTAAGTACAACAGCCGATAATAAGGCCATAGGTAATAAAATTTTCATGAGCTTCTTTCTTAAATAATATCAATTAGGGAAATGTTTATTTTTTAGTTTTAAAAGTAATGTTATAGTGATTAATAAAGCAAGAATATTAATACCAATAATAATTAAAATTGCTGGAATAATAGTAATTAGATGAAGCTGTAAATATATAAATAATAAAGCCATTCCACCCCACCATATAGTAGTAGCAGATATTAATATTAATATAAATAACAACCCGCCTTTAACTATTGAAGCAGCAATACGGTTTAGTCTGTCAGCTAATGTTGGACGGTTTATATGTTCTACATAAAGTAGTACAAGTTTTTCTATTATACTTATAATAATAGAAAAAATATCTTTAGATTTTTCCATAATAGATCCTTTAATAAATTGTTTAAAATTATTATAAAAATTGCCTATTTTTTTACAAAAATAGGCAATAATTTTTTGGTTGCATATTGCTTTAGCTTATCTTTTAGCTTCTGCAATATCTTTTTCCATCTGATTTAAAACATCATTTGATAAGTTTTTTTGAGCCTTTACAAATAACTCAGTTTCTTCCTCTTTAATATGATGAGTAAGATTTTCTTCTAAAACTGTTAATTTAGCTTTCCAATCTTCATCACTAACATCAACATGCCCCAGTTCTCCAAGTAACACATCAACTACATGATGTTCCTGATAAGCTTCAAGCGTCATATCATGTGTAGCTTTTTTTTCTTCCATAGGTGGATATACATATTTCTCTTCAATCTTTTCATGAAGTTTTAGTTCTTGTTTAAGTTGTGCCAACATTTCTTTACGCTTTGCTTTATCTTTAGAACTAGAGGCAAGCATATCCTTGATTAATGTTTTAACTTTATTGTGATCTTCAATAAGCAGTTTAAATGGTTTACTCATGATTTCCCCTTTTTAATTACTATAAATTTACTTTACTGGTTAATATTTTAGAGCTAAATTTTACCCATTAAGAATAATATTAATATAACAATTAAAATTAGACCTATCCCACCGCTAGGATAGTACCCCCAACCTTTGCTGTAAGGCCAGGTAGGAGCTGCTCCTACTAACATTATTATTAAGACAATAAGTAAAATTGTTGTGAGTGACATTTTTCTACCTCCTAAATTATTTTAAGTGAATTATTAATTTTTTTAATTAAGGCCCTATTATGCACTATAATTTAAGAAAAGTACAACCCTAAACTTAATCCTGAATATTTAGGCTAAGGTTATATGTGTCATTTTTAATGTATTTGCTCATGAATATCATTAATTAGTTGATTAGCCAGTTCTGGATCTGGGTAAGCATCAGGAATATAGTTTTCATTCATTGGCTGACGGGACTGTTCTATTATCCTGTCTGATAATTTAGTTATAATGCTATTTGAGCCTGAAGTGCCAAATCTTATATTTTTCGGAAGCAGGCCCTGACCTTCACAAACTGTCATAGAATGTTTGTTTGAAGTAGGATTTAATAAATAATCTGCTACTGTATTATCAACGCAGCTTTTCCCGGTTGGAAATACTCCATGGGTATAGCTGTTTGTATTAAGAATTAGACTTGCATTTCCAAGCATATTAAATGTAGCTAAGGCACCTTGTAAATTTGTCGCAGCATCATATTGGTTTTGGACCATCAAGATATTATTTATCTTGCTTGCCATTTCTGTATCAGGTTTATTAACTGTCGGGCCATTCCAGGCGCTGGTACAGTTTTGTTCATACCGATCATGGAAGTAAGCTGGGGCAATAAGATAAATCTGTTCTATTATACCATCCCAATAACTTTGTAGAGTTGATACATTTGTCCCATCATTGCATGTAACTGACTTATTGACAGCATCATTGCCATTACTGTTTTGTGCCAAAATAACCGGTACCGGGCTTTCACTAACTAGATGCATATAAGCAGTTCCTAATTGTTTAGCCAGATTTACTGTACTAACATTAATCTCTGCGTCTGAAGTGAAAGAATAACTTTCCAAAGTAAGCAAAAGTTGTACTTCAGAAATATTTGGATTAATAGTAACTATCTTATTAATTGCTTTAGCTGCCATTAAATACTCTATAGCATTATCAGCTGTTTTTTGATTAAATAAATATAGGTATAATTGATTACTCAAAGCAGTTTGTAGCTTTATATCAAGGGTAAAGAATATATTTTGTATTTCGCCAACTGATTCGCCCAGATTAAATAATTCTGGATGTAATGCTGCATATGGAATTATCATATTATCAAATATAGATTGCATTGGTACCGCCTGGTTGTTTTCAACCAATGTAGTATTGAAATTTATAGAACTATCCAACACCATATGATTAACGTGTTCTGGAAATAAACTTGCATACCAGATGCCAAGCCATGTACCATATGAGTAGCCATAATAATTTAATTTTTCATCACCTAATAATTGTCTCAAACCATCCATATCCCGGGCAGTAGCATCTGAATTTATAAAGGCGGTTAAAATGTTTTTTTGACAAGCTTTGGCATCTTGTTCTTGATTGTAATAGATATTATTAAAATTTGTTTGACTCCTATCCTGGGTTGCCAGTAGCTCAAGCTTATAAAAATCATCTAGCTGACAACTTAAATTTGTGCTGCTTCCCACCCCTCTTGGATCAAATCCAATGTAATCATAAACTTCAATGAGTTTGTGTAATTTTTCTCCTTTAGTTATATTAATAT
>JAJFBO010000045.1 GCA_020697025.1 Burkholderiales bacterium | reverse complement strand
TTACCAAATATCAAAATAATCAGATATGTCCTGAATGTAATGGATCACGCCTAATAGCTGTTGCGCGCGATGTAAAAGTTGGCGATACTTCCCTGCCTGTAATTACTACCTGGCAGCTCCATGAATGCAAAAATTTTTTTGAAGCTCTTGAGTTAAAGGGCAGTAAAAAACAAATTGGTGACAAAATTATTAAAGAAATTAATGCCAGATTAGGCTTTTTAATTGATGTTGGGCTTAATTATATTACTCTTAATCGTTCAGCAGATACCCTATCTGGAGGTGAAGCGCAGCGAATTCGTCTGGCTAGTCAGATTGGTTCTGGCTTAACCGGTGTTATGTATGTTTTGGATGAACCGTCTATTGGCCTGCACCAAAGGGATAATGACCGCTTGATTGGTACATTAAATAAATTGCGTGATTTAGGCAATACTGTAATTGTAGTTGAACATGATGAAGATGCTATTCGTAGTGCTGATTTTATTGTTGATATAGGGCCTGGAGCAGGAGAACATGGCGGTAAAATTATTGGCTATGGTACCCTAAACCAAATTTTAAAAAATAAGGATTCAATTACCGGGCAGTATCTATCGGGTAAACGTAAAATTGAGTATCCAAAAATTAGGCGTAAGCAAGATAAAGGCTACCTTGAAGTTGTTGGAGCTAGTGGCAATAATTTAAATAATGTTCATTTAAAAATTCCAGTGAGTAATTTTGTATGTGTTACAGGAGTGTCTGGCTCTGGTAAATCTACCCTGATTAATGATACTCTTTACAAATCTATGGCCCAAAAAATATATCGTAGCAATGACACTCCAGAACCTTTTAATAAACTAGTGGGTGATGATAACTTTGATAAAGTAATTAATGTTGATCAAAGCCCGATTGGGCGTACGCCGCGTTCTAATCCAGCAACATATACCGGCTTATTTACTCATATTCGCGACTTGTTTACCCATGTACCCATGGCACGGGAACGCGGTTATCAACCAGGAAGATTTTCTTTCAATGTAAAAGGCGGCCGCTGTGAAACTTGTATGGGAGACGGTTTAATAAAAGTAGAAATGCATTTTCTACCAGATATTTATGTAATCTGTGATGCATGTAAAGGTAAACGCTATAATCGTGAAACATTAGAGGTTACTTATAAGGGTAAAAATATCTATGAAGTTCTCGAATTAACAGTAGAACATGCACATGAATTTTTTTCTGCAATGCCGTCAATTGCTAAGAAGCTTGCTACTTTACTCGACGTAGGACTTGGCTACATTCGTCTGGGACAGTCAGCAACTACTTTATCGGGAGGCGAAGCACAGCGGGTTAAATTAGCGCTGGAGTTATCTAAACGAGACACTGGAAAAACGCTTTATATTCTTGATGAGCCAACTACCGGCCTACATTTTCAGGATATAGAATTACTACTTAAAGTATTGCATAAATTTGTGGATCATGGAAATACTGTAGTAGTAATCGAACATAATCTGGATGTAATTAAAACATCTGACTGGATTATTGATTTAGGCCCAGAAGGCGGACAAGGCGGCGGGGATATTATTAGTTGTGGTAAGCCTGAGGAAATAGTTAAACGCCAGGTTGGTTACACTGCAAAATATTTAGCACCGTTTTTAAAAAAATGAAAATAACAATCGATAGTATTATTTCAAATGAACATTTAGCAAGTATAAAGAAGCGCTTGTCTGCTATTTTGGCTAATAAGCACATTGATACGATACTCCCAATTTATTTGACACAATCGCTTGAACCTAAATATAGCAGAGAAAGAATTGATACTCCAGATGGAGATTTTATTGATCTGGATTGGGTTAATAAAAATATATCTACTGAGCCAACGGTAATTTTATTTCATGGTTTTGAAGGAAGCTCACGTAGCCAGTATGTTAAGCGTGTTATGTATTATCTTGAAGAAATTGGATGGCGTGGTGTTGTTGCACATTATCGTGGTTGTAGTGGAGAATTAAACCGCCTGCCAACTTTTTATCACGCTGGACAAACTGAAGATATTAAATTTATTATTAATGAAATTAAGCTCAGGACTAATAAAGAATTATATGCTGTTGGCTTTTCGTTAGGTGGCAATGGTTTACTAAAGTATTTGGGCGAAAATCCAGATAGTGGATTAAATGCTGCATTTGCAATGTCAGTGCCATTTGATTTGAAAACTTGCATTGATAGTATGGATCAAGGGTTTAACAAGTATGTATATGTTAAAAACTTTTTGACCACTTTATTACCAAAAATGAAAGAGTATACTGCAAAGGTTGAAAATTTTAAACATAGTAATCGAAAAATTGATACATTGCGTGAGTTTAACGACTTATATATCTGCCAGTTTTTTGATTTTAAAAGTTCTGAAGATTATTATCAGCGCTCAAGCTGTATTCCTTTTTTAAGGTATATACAAACACCAACCATGATTTTACAATCTGAAAATGATCCTTTAGTACCAGTAACCACCTGGCCACATAAGAATCAATTATCACCATTTATACGTTTTATCCCATCAAAAACTGGTGGACATGTTGGGTTTATCGAGTTAACCAATAATTTAAAAGACTCACTTTTAAAACTACCCAAATTCATGATAGAATATTTTACATTATTTAAGGGTAGCAAAGTTGATAACTGGAAGGATTTACCCGAGGTAATAAATGAGTTTGTGTATCTTTCACAAGATGAAGAAAATAAAAGGAAAAGCGCCTGATGACGACTCTTGCATTAAAAATATTAAGTTTGATTGATCTAACTTCGCTAAATGATAATGATAATGATACGGCAATTGCAACTTTATGTGAAAAGGCTAAAACACAATATGGCTTGGTACCGGCAGTTTGCATCTATTCACGTTATATACCCCTGGCGCGTAATATATTAAATACAGCTATTAAAATTGCTACTGTTACTAATTTTCCACATGGATCCTCTGATATAGATTTAGCTCTTTATGAGACACAATTAGCCATTAAGCGTGGTGCTGATGAAGTTGATATTGTGTTCCCCTATCATTATTTAAAAAATGGTGATAGCGCCTTGGGTTGGCACATGGTTAAACAAGCCAAACAAATTTGTGGCGATAAAATTTTAAAAGTAATTATTGAAAGTGGTGAATTAAAGTCTCCCTTTTTAATTAAGCAAGCAAGTAATATCAGTATTGATGCTGGCGCCGATTTTATTAAAACTTCAACTGGTAAAGTCGCTGTAAATGCTACTCTTGAAGCTGCTGAAATTATGCTAGAGTGTATTGATAATTCTGGTAAAAAATGCGGTTTTAAAGCTGCTGGTGGAATTAGGACTGTAGAAGAGGCAAGTAAGTATCTGGATTTAACAGCTAAAATTATGGGCGAAGCCTGGATTACTCCTGATAATTTTCGCTTCGGTGCTTCAAGTTTGTTAGGTGATGCAATTAATATATTAAATGGTAACATTAATACAGTTGAAAGATCAAACCTGTATTAATAATTTTTGTAAAGATAGCTTATTTAGTAATATAATTTGGTAATCTGGCTGTATATTTAAAATATGCAGCCAGATTATACTATCTATATAAAATTGTGTGCTATATAATCAGGTTCATCCATATGAATTGCAGGTATATCAATTATTTTTGTGCTACAAACATAGTAGTTATCAAAAATTCCGTTTCTAAATTTCCATATCCAGTTTTTTGTGTTCTCTATTTTTTTTAGCCTTGCCCCATGCCAACTAACTTTTACTTCAGGATAGTTTATCAAGTTAGCTATTTCTATTGTATGGCGGCCGCTTTTTTGTATACCGCTCTTTGAATATTCTGATATCACGGGCGGGTAAGGAAAAGTCGTAATTTTACTCCAGCTAAGCGGTGAAGATTTCTGACTTACAATAGTAAAATTAATAGAATGTGCATTACTATCTGAAGATACGTTATAAATGGGTTCATTCATAGAAATACTATAACTTACGGCTGAATAAAATTTTTTATCAAGCTGACTGCAAGTTATAGTTTCTTGCTCATTCATTATTTGTGAAGCAAAAACTGTACTTGTGCAAAATATCAGTGTTGCAGTCAACAAAGAGTAGCTTAATTTATGATTTTTAGATATTAAACCTTTATATAATACTTTATTATTATTTTTTATGCTCACCTTATTATCCTTTATGAAATTTACTATAATTTAACGCCCTTTTTAACCTGATTCATAAGTATATAAATATTTAGGAACAGATCTAATTAGGTATAAGTTGTTAAGCACAAAAGATAATAGTATTTTTAAATATTTTTAAAATGTATAAAAAATATTTAAGAAAACTATTTGCTTCAAATATTACTAATGGCAGTTATATTTGCTATTTGCCAAGCTTAACTTGCCATTATTATTACATAATATTAAAAATTTAACAATACTGAATTTACGTAGGATGCTTTAATTCGACATAAACCAAAAGTATTTATTATTTTGTAAAAAATGTATAATAAAGCATAAGGGAGCTTGTGCTGGACTTTATGCTTAAATTTGAAATTAGAAGAGTTAACCTACATGTACAGATAATAGTATTTATACCTAAATATTAAGACTTAATTTCCTTTATTCTTTTGTTTGCTTTTGTAGATGCATATAATGTAAAAATATGGTTTGTAAATAGATAAACATATTTTAACTATTGTTCATTAAAATTATAATACCTAGTTATTACAAAGGAGACATTTATGACAACAATTTCAGGATTATTCGATAACAAAGGCACACCTTTAGAAAAACAACAATTTACATGGAAAGAAATAGGCGGGATTAAACCTATTAGTAAATTAGATGATGACGCTTTTACCCGTGTACGAATAATACTAATGAATGGTATTGAAGTAGATGCATTGCGCCTAAAACATATCGGGGCTCGTTTTCACCGCGACTTGCGAGTGCCCTTAGCTAAGATTAGACGTATCGAACAGCATCAAAACACAATGATTAACTGGCTTCTTTCGGCCGATCATTCCCCATTAGAAACTACTATTGCGTATGAACAAACTGCTATTGAAATTACAGCAGCTGTAGCCCAAACTGAACCAGATGCCTATCAAGCTCAAGCTTATAGGTTTGGACTTTTAGAAGACTTTGATCATCTGTATCGCTATGCAGCATTATTAGACCGTCTTGAAGGCAAAGATGCAAATAACATTTTACAATGTTATACCGATATCTTGCCAGGACGTCCTACCTGGCTTGAACATAGAGCGCCTGAAGATGATGTACGTAATTCTTATAATAGAAAAGACGCAGCACTAATTACTAAGCTTCACGCTGCACTTATTACTGCTGCCGAATATCAAACTCATGACTATTATATGAATATTGGCCCGCTGTTTGCTGACCCAGTAGCAAGGCAAATATATGCAGAGATTGCCTCTATGGAAGAACAACATGTTACACAGTATGGTTCATTAATTGACCCTGAAGAAACTTTTATTGAAAAATGGCTAATTCATGAAGCTATGGAAGTTTATACATATTATAGCTGTGCCCAGCAGGAAACTAATCCACGAATTAAAGCAATATGGGAGCGTTTTCTAGATTATGAATTAGGTCATCTTAATTATGTTAAAGAAATAATGAAAAAGTACGAAAGACGTGATCCAGCTGAGATTTTATCAGGAACTATTCCATCTTTTGTTACGTTTGCCAGTCAACGCGATTATGTCAGAGAAGTTTTAACTAATGAAGTTGACTTAAGAGCTAATAAAACTGAATATGTACCACGTGAAGAAGAAAGCCAGGATTCTATTAATTATAAAAATTATATGAATTCTGAAGGTAATGCCTCACTAACAGCGTCAATAGGCTATAAGTGGTTGCCTGGCACAGAACTAAATAATAAAGCAAAAGGAGAATAATTATGGAAAATACTACAAAAATTGGTTTAAATAAAACTGGAATTCAAATGTCCCCTATTGATAGTAAAAGGCTTATTCAAATAACACAGTTAACGCCGCCTACATTAAATTTGGAAAACAATCCAACAATTATGGAATTACGCATACAGGCGGTAAAAGAATCAGCCCAAAGTATAGGTTCAGTGCCTGCACCTGCTTCATTAACTGGGGTCGTTAGCACTACTCTAGAAAAATTAAGTGGCAATAATCCAGAAATTTTAATTGATAAATTATCTGAAAGAGCAGCTTTTGAACGCACTGGAACCAGATTATATGAGGCTTTAATTGCTAAAGCTATGGGCTTAAATAACCTTACTAGTGATCAATTAGCGATCTTATATAAAATCCGTGATGATGAAGCCAGACATTATAGAATTGTCGTTGATGCATTAGAATCTATTGGTGCTGACCCTACAGCGCAAACTCCCTGTGCCGATTTAATAGCTGTAGCATCTTTAGGTAATGTGCAAGTAATTACTGATCCAAGAAGCACCTTTGCTCAATCATTAAATACTTTATTAACTATTGAGCTGACAGATAATGCAGGTTGGGAGCTTCTAATTGATCTAGCTGATAAATTAGGCCATAAACAAATGGTTCAATCATTTAGGCATGCCCTGGATCAAGAAAATCTTCACTTAGCAACAATCAGAGATTGGTTAAAACAAGCAGTTTTAGAACAAGCATAAATTTGATTAAAATGATATAACTATTAAGGAATAAAAGCTATGAATAATAATAAAACTAAATATACTGGTACCGGGACTAATATTGAACAAGCTAAAAAAATAAACCAACACAATATCCTCCAGGATGAGTATGGGAATTCAACCCAGGAAGAAGACAATCATCCTGAACGCAATCCTGATGTAGGACAAAGTGGCAGAGCCAACGCTGTAAAAATTAAAGATAAAGAAGTAATGGAAACAGTTGGTGAAGCTATAACAGATATTATATCTGATAAATAAATTTAGTTTAGAGAGTATCATGAAAATTATACTCTCTATATAAAATTGTGCTATATATAAACCAGCTTCATCAATATGAATTGCAGGTATATCGATTATTTGCTTAATTTATGATTTTAGATGACTACTTGCTTTATTCTCTCAATAAAGAAGTAATTATAGGTTTTCCATTTTCAAAAAAGTAATAGATAAATAATTGGTAAAAGAACAAAAATTAGTTAGTAAGACACTTATTAGTTCGAGAAAATTCATCTATTATTATATGCACGGCAGATGCAATGATATTTTTATCAGCCACGGCTTCCTTTTTATCTTGTGTATAATATACAGCCACTACAATTGGGGAACATTTAGGTGGCCATATTATACCAATATCATTCGTTGTGCCATAGCTTCCACTCCCGGTTTTATCACCGATAATCCAATTTTTTGGTACGCCCGCTTTGATTTTATTATCACCTGTAGTATTGCTTTTCAG
>JAJFBO010000044.1 GCA_020697025.1 Burkholderiales bacterium | reverse complement strand
TGGAGATAAATTTGGCCGTTCCTATATAATACGTTATAGTATCCTGATTTACTCTATTGCTATTATTTTAAGTGTTTTTACTAAATCAATTATTTTTTTTACACTATTACGTTTTGTTTCAGGTTTTGGTTTAGCGACTGAATTTGCTACTTCTAGTGTTTTAATTGCTGAATTACTCAGCACCAAACATGCAACTGCTGCTACCAAATTACTTTATTTATCAGGTGTTTTGGGTGGTATATGCGCTGTTTATATTGGTCATATATTTTCCTGGAAGACAATGTTTCTATTTGGCGGTCTAATTGGTATTGTTTTATATGCATTGCGGATGCATATCCTTGAGTCCCGGTTATTCTTATTAATTAGCCAGCATAGTCGCGGAGATATACTTTCATTAATCAAAACACCTGGGCAGATTATCAAATTGCTTAAACTATTTATTTTAATTATCCCATTTAATTTTATTATTTCGGTTATGTTTATGCTACCTAGCTTTATGCCAATTTCGTTTGGTTTAGAAAAAGCAATAGCAATTCTTTTAATTGCTTTCTTTCTGGGCAATAGTGTAAGTACATTTTTTTGTAGCTACGTCGTCAATTATTTTAATGATTATCGAAGTTTTATCTGGCTAACTCTACTTATATTTTTAGCTTTCGTTCCTGCATTCATGCTAGTTACCAATCGAATATTTTTTATATATAATTTTGGCTTAGGGCTAATCGGTGGCGGATTACCCACAATCTGGATACAAATGATCGGTAAAGAATATTCAACTCATATCAGAAGTACAGCTAGTAATACGCTATATGCGATGGGCCGCTGTAGTGCATTTGGTTTTAATTTATTCTTTCTAAGCTGGATTAAGCAACGCCATGTATTTATTACAAACACATTAATTTGTATATTTGTAATTAGTCTCTTGAGTGCCATAGTTTTACTAACTTCTAAAAATACCTATAATAAAGATTTACAGACAATATAACTTTTAATGGTAAATATATAAATGTTTTTGCCATAGGAAAAGTTAATAAACAGGAACTTGCTATTAATACTTATGATTTTTTCAGTGGCAAAATTTTGTTAATACTATTTAGAACATTTATAATTAGAAAATAAAAAACTATTTTATAGGATAAAATTATGCCTAAACTGCTTATTTGTATTACAGGAAGCATTGCAGCGATAAAACTTCCGCTACTTATTCATAAACTTGCCAAAAAAGATGTTGCCTGTAAAGTTGTTATCAGTCGTGATGGACTTAATTTTATTACTCCAATGGCAATATCCACAATGGGTGTAAATGTCTATCTTGATGACAACATTGATATGAACTCATATGATCAGGTAATGCAACATATTAACTTGGGTAAATGGGCTGATTATATTTTGGTCTGCCCGGCTAGTGCAAATAGCATTGCCAAACTAAGTAGTGGTTACGCCGATAATTTGCTCACAGCAACAATACTTGCCAGCAACGCACATAAAATTATTGTTCCGGCTATGAATAAGCTAATGTGGAAAAATAGTCTTACCCAGGAAAATGTATCAAGATTACAACACCACGGTTTTACATTCTGGGGACCAGCAAGCGGTCTGCAGGCCTGTGGTGATAATGATATTGGACGAATGATAGAAGTTGAAGAAATATTAGAAAAAATTGATAACTTAATTTCTAAAGAACAAAATCACCAATTCGCGATTTCAAATCTGTCAGCTTTATTCGGCAGGCGCGTGGTTATAACTGCTGGTGGTACCAAAGAAATGATAGATCCGGTACGTTATATTTCTAACCATAGCTCAGGTAAAATGGCTTACGCCTTGGCACAAGAAGCTATTAGCTTAGGTGCAAAAGTAAGCTTAATTAGTGCAAGTGATTTGCCCCCTCCTGCCAAATCTGCTATTATAACTGTATCTAATGGGGCTGATATGCTCAAAGCTGCTCTAGATTTAGCCAAAAATACTGATATTTTTATTGGCGCGGCAGCAGTATGTGATTATACAGTGGCGAAATACTCTCCACAAAAAATAAAAAAATCAGATGAAATTAATTTGAATTTAATAACTATACCTGATATACTAAAAACTATACGCACAAAATATCCGGATTTATTTATTGTTGGTTTTGCCGCGGAAACTAATAATTTGATACAATATGCCAGGGCAAAATTAATTAATAAACAATTAAATATGATTGTGGCAAATGATGTTAGCAATAATAAAGTTTTTGGTCAAGATACTAATCAAGTTACAATAATTAACAAAGATTTTACAGAGTTTGTCTCAAGTAAAGCCAGCAAAGATATTATTGCAAAATTTATTTTACAAAATATTAGTAAAGAGTATTTTAAAAAGTAAAGTTCAAACCATATACACAAATTACATAGTGCGGTGGCCTTGCTTATGATATTGGAATGGAATGCAGGCGTAAATAGATGATAGTTATGTCATATCATGCAAATGCAATGAAGGAAATTTTATGTTATTATGTTTAGATGTTGGTAATACACAGCTTTGCGGCGGTGTATTTAATAAAGATATATTACTTTTGCAATTTCGCTATGATACCAAAAAAATTTGTACTTCGGATGAATTAGGGGTATTTATCCGCAGCGTGCTTCGCGAGAATGGTATTGATTATAATAAAATAAGTAAGATTGGTATTGCATCTGTTGTGCCATCAATTGATTATACTATCCGGGCGACTTGTATTAAATATTTGAACCATTCTCCGCTATTTTTGCAACCAGGCATTAAAGTCGGTATGCAAATCAAGACTGTACTCCCAAATGAAGTTGGCGCTGACTTGATTGCCGGGGCAATTGCCGCAAAACATATAGCGCCAAATGAAAATTTGCTTGTTTTTGACTTCGGTACAGCAACAACTTGCTGCTATATTAATCCCAAAGGTGAATTTCTTGGCGCTTCCATAGCTCCAGGCATTCGCCTGATGATGGAATCATTACACAGTAATACCGCCAAACTATTTGGAGTAGATATTGTTAAGCCTGCCACAGCTATTGGTAAAAATACCAAAACCGCTATTCAATCAGGAATCTACTATTCACAATTAGGACTAGTGCAACAATTAATAGATAACGCCATAATAGAAAACGAAATGATACAAAAGCCTGTTATTTTTGCAACCGGTGGATTTTCTAATTTATTCGTGGAAACGAAGATTTTTAATCATATTATTCCTGAATTGGTATTAATTGGAATCAAACTAATGTTAGATAACAATTAAATATTGATATTTAAATATAATCTTCGAATAAATAAGGTATAAAAATATTAAATGAAAACGCAGGCAATCACTAAAATAGAGTTCTGGCAGCACCATGAACGGTTTTTAAAAGATAACTTAATTACTGAAACGCCAAACCCTAAGACGCATAACTTATCCAGTTTATGCCAAAGTGATTTAAATCAGGCCTTTATTTTATTTAAACAAGTTGAATTAGATGCTATATATACACTACAAAAATATGTGCCAAATATAGAACAGTTGCAGCAAGATGTAATTCAAGCACTTGCTAATGGAAGCAGAATATTTTTAATTGGCTGTGGCGCCAGCGGTAGGTTAGCCATACTCCTTAGACGCTTATGGGAACATTATAACCCTGAGGCCCTTAAACAAATCATTAGTGTGAGTTCAGCCGGAGATATATCCTTAATCAAGTCAGTAGAACAGTTTGAAGATAATTCTAAATTTGGAATTAAGCAATTAATCCAGCAAGGCTTTACCTCTAACGATTTACTTATCGGCCTTAGTGCCAGTGGTGAATCACCATTTATTCTGGCGGCAGTGGAATATGCATCTTTGCACAGCAGGCTAAAACCCTATCTGGTATTTAATAATTCAAGTAAATCACTTCTGGAAAGAAATCCAAAACAAATTATTGCTAATCCTAATGTATCTGCCTTGGAATTAGATGTCGGACCAATGGCCTTAACTGGCAGCACCAGATTACAATCAACTACAGCAATGCAAATTGCCCTTGGTATTGCACTATGTAAACCATATTGTAATGTAAAAACTGAACTAGATAATATGATTAATTTAACACATGGGCTCCCATTAGACCAGATATCCAGGATAACTGCACTTGAAGCAACACAAGTAGCAAATAATGAATACATTTTATATCAAACTAATGATTCATTTCTGGGCCTTAGTATTTTGGCTGATACAACAGAGAGAGCGCCCACTTTTAATTTACCATTTTATGAAAATAATACTGAAATAAGAAATGAATATAGCCCCTTTTATCTGAGTTTAGCCAATACTTGCTCTAGTGCCCAAGCATGGGCATTTTTACTTGCCAAAAAACCTACATCTCTGGGCTGGAAAAGCTTTCTGGTTACAACACATGATTATATCAATGGATTTGATTTATCTGCTAACAGTACACGTTCTAAAGGTGCTTATTTACCACATCAGCAATATGTCTGCCTTTGGACAATTAATAATAGTATTTTAACAATTAAACTAAAAAGTGAACAGGTTGCTTTTAGTATGCCCAGTGACTTGTTATATACTTCCATATTATACAAAATGTGTTTAAATAGTCATTCAACACTTATGATGGGACGCTTAGGCTATTTTTCAGGTAATTTAATGTTATCTTTAAAACCAAGTAATTTTAAACTTATTGATCGGGCTGTTCGATATAGTAGGTTTATTCTCAAGCATGAACATGGTATAAATCTCGAATATAAAAAATTAGTTGATACTATATTTAACGAAATTGAAAAATTAGAACCTAATCAATCCATAGTAACCAAGGTCGTACAGGCATCTTTACAAACGCTACCTTAACAAAATTTTCATACTCAATATCTGGATTTATTATACTATATATCAAATACAACTAGCTAATTAAACGGCCTTTTTTAGTTATGCTCATATTAAAAAATTTTGATATTTTAGCAAAATTTATATGCGTTATTGCTACAGCTAAAGCATCTGCGGCATCCCGGCGCGGAGCACCGTTTAAATTCAAAAATAACTTCACCATCTTAGCTACCTGGTCTTTTTCAGCATGTCCATATCCTACTACTGATTGCTTGACTTGTAATGCCGTATACTCACTAACTTGTAAATTATGCAAAACACAGGCGGCAATTGCAGCACCACGCGCCTGCCCTAAAAGCAAAGTTGACTGTGGATTGACATTTACAAATACTTTTTCAATACTAGCAATATTTGGTTGATATTCTTTAACTATTTGTGAAATACCATCTAATATAGTTTTTATTCGTAATGGCAGAGCTTCCTCTGAGTTAGTGGTTATAACTCCTGAAGTAATATAAGACGGCTTATTTTCGATTATTTCAATTACCCCAAATCCAGTATTCCGTAGTCCAGGATCTATGCCTAAAACTCTCACTTTAAAATTTCCTTATTTTCCAAGGTTTAAATCATACAAAAATAATATCAAAATGTAATACACAATTTTTTTTTAATTTATACCTCCAAAGGTAGTAGAATAACATACTTAATATATTTTAGGAATATAGAAATGTCAAATAAATTTCATTTAGATGAACAACTAACAAAAGATGCTTTGGATTATCATAAGTATCCAATTCCTGGTAAAACTCAGGTAGTCCCAACTAAACCAGTTGCATCTCAGCGTGATCTGGCCCTTGCTTACTCTCCTGGAGTTGCGGCACCGTGTCTGGAAATTGAAAAAGACCCAATAACAGCCTATGATTATACAAATAAAAGTAATTTAGTTGGAGTAATTACTAATGGTACCGCCGTGCTAGGTTTAGGTAATATTGGTGCCCTGGCTGGAAAGCCAGTCATGGAAGGTAAGGGCGTTTTATTTAAAAAATTTGCTGGAATTGATGTTTTCGATATTGAAATAAATGAAATTGATGTTGATAAATTCGTTGATATAGTCGCGTCCCTGGAGCCAACTTTTGGCGGTATAAACCTTGAGGATATAAAAGCCCCGGAATGCTTTGCAATTGAAAAAAAGCTAAAAGAACGCATGAATATTCCAGTATTTCATGATGACCAGCATGGAACTGCGATTGTAGTAGCTGCAGGTGTAATTAATGCTTTAAAAATCGTAGGTAAAAAAATTGATAATATAAAAATTGTTGTCTCCGGTGCGGGCGCTGCTGCTATTGCCTGCTTAAACCTTCTGGTTCACCTGGGAGCACAGAAAAATAATATTTTTGTTTGTGATTCTAAAGGAGTAATTCATGATGAACGTGAAGGGAAACTAGATGAAACAAAACAAGCTTATTGCCAAAAAACCGCATACAGGACTTTATCTGATGCTATGGAAAATGCCGATGTCTTCTTAGGAGTGTCTGGTCCAGATACAGCCACACAGGAAATGATTGTTAAAATGGCTAAAGACCCATTAGTTTTTGCTCTAGCTAACCCAACGCCAGAGATTATGCCAGAACTAGTTAAAAAGGTGCGTCCAGATGCAATTATTGCAACTGGTAGAAGTGACTATCCAAATCAGGTAAATAATGCGTTATGCTTTCCCTATATTTTTCGTGGAGCGCTAGATGCAGGAGCTACTACTATAAACGAAGAAATGAAAGTAGCGGCAGTTCATGCAATTGCAAATCTTGCTACTCAAGAGCCTACTGAACTAGTGGCTAATGCTTACGGTGCTGAGGAGCTGCAATTTGGTCGTGATTATATTATTCCAAAACCGCTTGATCCCCGGCTTATTCGCGTAATCGCCCCAGCTGTTGCCAAAGCTGCAGCAGATAGCGGAGTTGCTACTCGTCCAATTGATGATATGGATGCATATTTGTCACATCTAAATCAATATATATATAAGTCTAATATGTTTATGCGTCCGGTATTTTCTATGGCCCGTAAAAATCCAAAGCATGTTGTCTTATGTGAGGGCGAAGATGAAAGAATTTTACGGGCAACGCAAGAAATAGTAGATCAAAATTTAGCTAAAATTACTCTAATTGGAAGATCTTGGGTAATTGAACAGCGAATTAAAAAAATGGGGTTACGTATCCAGCCAGATGAACACTTTACAATCATTAATAATGAAAATGACCCCCGGTTTAAAGATTATTGGACATATTATTATGACCTGATGAAACGTAAAGGGATATCAACAGAAATGGCCAAGCATGAATTAATCAGGAATAGTACTTTAATTGGTGCACTATTGTTACATAAAGGTGAGGCAGATGCCCTAATTTGTGGAACTGCGGGTAAATTTCATGATCATTATAAAATTATTAGCGATATTATTGGCTATGATAATGATAACAATCTTGCAGGCGCAATGAATGCGCTAATTTTACCTCATGGTAATATCTTTATTACTGATACTTTCGTAAATCGGAATCCAAGTGCTAAAGAATTAT